>NZ_JBEOOZ010000003.1:0-251645 GCF_040309625.1 Psychrobacter sp. 78a-MNA-CIBAN-0178 | reverse complement strand
TATAACGTGGCATGATTGGTCCTTGTGCCCCCATTTGGATTATTCTTTAGGGGTGACAACTATCCTGCCATAGGGGGATAGCTCCATAAACCATTGATAAACCTCATCAGGATCAAACTCACACAGCAGCATAAAGTTGCCAAAGATCATTAGACGCTCGATATGATGCGCGTAACCTGTCTTAAGCAGCTTTTTAATCGTGGTATCAATCGGCTCAATGCCGGTATCACCGGTATAAAAGCTTGGCGGTATCTTACGTTTAAAACCCCAAAAATTACTCGTGCGCTGCTTACGTCCAATAGACTCATAGAGCCCATACATAAACTCGCGCCAGCCGATAATTTGGCGTATAAAGCCTTCTAAGGAATTAATAGGAATGTCATATGCTTCGCTAATCTCAAGCGTGCGCGTGATGACTTGTTCAGGCGTTAACAGTCCCGTATTCAGCATTGGGGTTAAAATACTATGATGCAAAACGTGCTCGTCGGCAACGATAGCGTCCTCGTATTTACCAAAGTCTTTGAAGCGTTTCGATAAAAAATTCTCTAGCCAAGCTTCGGCCTCAATATGACTAGTCGGATAGCGAAAGTCAGGATTGGCCTCACCGTAGTGCGTGCTAAAGTTGTCCTCAACATACGCTATTGCTTCTTCATAATATACGGTTAATTCAGGGAATTCGACCGCAGGCGGCGTCTGTTTACGTGGATACTTTTTGCGATTGTTTTCATCGAATGACCATTGCCCACCGATAGGTTTTTGCTCGTCATCGATAAGGATTTTTTCACGTTTTCGCGCTTGGATATAGAAGTCATGATGAAACAGTCGATTGTTTCTAAAGAAGTCACAATAGATAGGTAGCGGGTTCAAAAACATTGGCGTTGGCGAAACATCAAACTCAATATCAGCTTTTACTATGGCTTCTTGAATGTGTATCCGTAACCAGTCATCGACGACATCAATGCAGTATATTTTTGCAATGGCATCGCTATTATTAATGTCAGTATCAGGCTCATGCTTAATACTGACAAAGCTAGCAATGAGCTGGCGGCAGTCACTATGCTCATGTGATGAGTCAATATAATGTACGGTTTTGCCAGCATCTATTAGCGTTTGCTCATAAGCTTTCATACTCGCGCGATGCAGGACTAGCTTTTGCTTGTGAAAAGGAAACTGGGTAAAGTATAAATCTTCCTCAATCAGATAGCATTCCTCTTGCCAAAGCGAGGTATCAGCAAACAGTTGATGCGGGAAAATTAGGCTGATACGTTTACTCATGGCGTAAGCTTATATTCACTAAGACAAGCCATTATAAATGAGCGGTTATGAGGTTGTAATGGTGGGTTATGTTACTGGTTTCGCGCCCAAACAATGTCTTTAATACTATTGTTGCGAAGATTAGAAAAGTGTTTTGCTTGGTTGCCACTATAAAGAAGGGATAAAAAACCCCATATAGTAATTATTAAGCTAAAGAGTTAAGCCGTAAAAATTGAACGCTAACAATAAAAACGAGGACTCCCTAATGACTGATTTCGTCCAAAACAATACTAGCCAACAAGCCCTCGACGATGATTTATTCAGTCTCGCGCCAAGACATCCAGATAGCCGCTTAGAGGCAGATTGGTTGTTTTTATACAATAAGCTGCCACCTGATCAATGGTTTGCCGCCGATTATGCCTATAAAACTTCAGGTTGGCTCAAGGTACATACCAATATTCGTAAGCGCCAACGCATCCTTACGCAAATCAGCGAGGCTTATATTGATGGCGAGTATGACTGGGCAGAATACCGCTCGCAGATACTGAAACGTATCAATATGCATGTGCTTAAACTGCATCAACATCATGGCGTAGAGGATGACGGGTTTTTCCCAGAATTTGTGAGGATGTATCCGCAGCTACAGGCAGGGTTTGAGGTATTAGGTCATGACCATGAGTATCTCAATGCGCTACTGGATAAATTGCAAATTCAAAACGATGCGCTGGCGAGAAGTGAGGTAGAGGATAAAGCGCTGGCTGAAGAGCTACATAAAACGCTAGTAGCCGTGACCGATTTACTGCAGCAACATCTCACTGATGAAGAGGATTTGGTGATTCCGATTTTGGGGTTGCGGCAGGGGTAGGGGTTGGAATATATAAAACATTATTAATAGCTTCTCCCGCCTTACACTTGTATCTGCTTACCCGCGCGAGGCGAGGGCTATGGTTTGGGGTGTCTCCTGCTCTGCGAGCCACCCCAAAACCTAGCCCTCACAACTCGCCCATCTCAGCAGGATACCGCTACAGTCGGGGCTAGCGGTGAGCTTATGATTTTTTTGATAGTGGTCGTAGTTGGGGTTTTACTTGTAGGAAAATCATAAGATGAGTTAGTAGTAGGGTGCGCCACGCGCACCATTTGCGAGTGTTGGCGGTGTGCAAGGCTCACCTTATGCAAACTAAATACTAATACAAAATGTAGATTAATTATCCACTATATTACAAACTTCTTCAGATTCTCGATATAAGGGCTATTCAAATTATCTAGCTGAGTAATTTTTTTAAAAGTCTTTTTATTAAGATCTTTTCTATACCACCATACAAATTGTTGAGAAATAATTGACTCTCTATCTTCATCACGACTTTGCAATGTTGGATATTCATTTATGTTAACTACCAAGTCAGGATAGTGCCGTTCAATTGATTCAAATAAAATTGAAACATCGATAACTTTGGATAAACTTTTATAGTTAGCTTCATTAAAACCTTCTTTACCCGTAGTTCCATCTGTAAGACTCGTGAAAGTAGGAACGTAATTATTAAGGATTTTATAAACAGTTGATGGGTCGGAGCTAACTAATGACTTTACATAATCATTCAAACGGTTTTTGTCCACATATTCACTTAATATCCAGAAAATACGTGATACTAAGTCGGGGTTTTCAGAAGTGATGTCAATAGACTCAATCTCAGAAAAGATTTTGTTTCCTAGGTGTTCACCTAACTCTTTTCTTTCTTCCAAGCTAAAACAGTTAGGTTTAGGGTTTTCATTTTCGCTATGATACAGCCATCTGTATAATTCAGTTTTGTATTCAATTGTTGGGGCATTATCAAGCGCAAGTTTAGCAATTTTTATTTGTTCATTTTTATTGGTACTAATTATCATATCTGCTATTAAAACTACAGATTGAACAAGAGGATTAAAAGACAAAAAGGTTCTAGTATTAGGAATAATATCGCCAACTTGCGCTACAGATAAAATAATTGGCTGATATCTCCCACTATTCCAGTCAACTTGGCTACGTAGTTTTTGTATTACCTTTTCAGCATTCTTAGGTGTTATAAAGTCCTTAAGAGGATTATCTTGATAATTATAAGGCTCACTCCAGTTGTTTATATCCTGCAATGCCTGGGTAACTGCTATGTCAGATACATCATTAGGTGATACTGAGTAACCAAAGTATCTCGAAAAATAGTTTTTTGAACATATCCTTTGGTTGTCATTCCAAATTTTATGTGAGTCTCCTGCGTAGTGCATTCTTCCATAAACAGCTTGTAATTTAGGGAAAATACTTTTTAATAACTCTTTTAAATCTTCCTTTTTACTTGAAGCAGTTTTACTCAGCGAATTGTCAATTAATGTTTTGATAAGTTCTTTATCAGCGTCATGAAATGAGCCACTACTTGTAGAGAATGTTCCGGCAAATAGTTTTTCATTATCCCTGATAGATTCGTATAGCCTAGGATAGAAAGCTCTAACTCCTTCGATTAACATCAGGTCAACAGGATTGACCTCACCTTTCAAAATAGGCAAAGAGAACGTTAGAATATTGCCATAAAGTTTTGCTTTTCTTGGTGTAGTAATACAGCTATCAAATGCAGAAACAAAATTGCGAGCAAAATCTTGAGCCTGCTCTTCAGTTAGTTGGATATTAGCTAACTCAAGAGCTGTATACACTCCTTGAAAACAAAAACTTCTTAAAGTTTGTTTGTCAATATATGGTAAATGCAATGGCACTTGAATAATTTTTTCTAGAAACGCTTCGCCAGAGTTTCCTTGAGATGTCGAATATCTATCTTGTAAAGATGAAGCGACAATATCTTTATCAAATGCAAGAATGTAAGAGGTGTACTTAAAATCTGCGGTTAATTTTACTAGACGAAATAAAGCATGAATTTCTGTCTTATCTAACCTATCTACATCATCAATTAAGATTAATACACGCTTCTGAGACTTTTCTAAAAGTTGTTCAGTTCTACTTTTGAAAATTTCTATGTCAGGCATTGAAATGTAAGATGATACTATATCGCCTACTACTCCCATGCCAGCTGCACTAGATATAGGTTTTAGGATTTTATTGCCAATATCTTTAAGTTTATCTTCTCTAGTTTCTAGTTTGGTGTCCAAAGCATTAGCTATTTGGTTGAAAAATCCCATTAAGAGTTGGTCTTCTGTACCAAAGCGCCAAGGATTAAATTTTATACATATAACATCATCGTTTGTATTGAGAGATTGTTCAATAAAGTTGAGGACTGAGGTTTTACCATCGCCCCATCTACCATAGAGACCAATTACGATACTGCTTGGATCACGACGATTAGCAATTACTTGTGCTACTCGTTCAGAAAACTTCCAACGAGAGAATATATCTTCATCTTTAGTAGAAACTGGAGCGTCGGACGAGTAGTTTTCAGTTGTCATTTCAATCCTTAATAAACTGAGCTTAAGTCAAAATAAGCACTCTAATTCCAAACTGTGGGTTTCGCTATCGCTCCACCCACACTACTGAATTAAATTTACAACTTTACTCACCCAACCTCAACCCCAGTCACATTCTGAAAGCCTCTTGGCAACTGACCACCGCGATTACCACGCGTGCCCGTATAATTCGCCAAATCCATCGGCTTTAAAGTCACATGACGCTTACCCGCGGTAATGATTAAGCTGTCTTGCAAGCTTAGCGGCGTGATAGCTAATACCTCTTCATCGCCCTTGAGCGTGATCAGCTTATTGCCTTTACCGCGCGCTTGTTCTGGCAAATCATCCAGCGCAAAAATCAATAAATAGCCAGCATTCGTCACCACCGCGACATGATCAGGAGTGACTTTTTCTGCGTTATCTTCACTACTCGTTGTATTAGCGTCGATACGAGCTACTGGCAACAGCTGACTGTTGGCGGCCAGATTGATGATCTTTTTACCCGCCTTTTGATTGCTATCAAGATTAGCTAACGTATTGATAAAGCCATAGCCGTTAGAGCTGGCAAGGATGATACGCTTATCATCGTTACCCGTGAGTAGCTGCTCAAAGCTTGCGCCTGCGGGTGGTTTGAGTACGCTGGTCAGCGGATCGCCTTGACCACGGGCGGATGCGAGGCTATGCGCATCGATACTATAACTGCGCCCAGTGCTATCGAGCACGTAGATTCTCTCATTGGATTTACCGCGCACGTGGGCTTGATAGCTATCACCTGAGCGATAGGTCATGCCAGCGGCATCGACGTCATGGCCTTTGGCAGCGCGAATCCAGCCTGCTTTCGATAGGATAGCAGTGACAGGCTCGCTTGGTACGAGGTCAGACTCTTTGAGTGCTTGCGCTTCTTCGCGTTCTGCCAATTGTGATACGCGCTCGTTGCCGTGTTCTTTCATATCGGCGGTAAGCTCATCAATCATCAGGTTGGTCAGGCTGTCTGGATTGTCCAAGTACTCTTGAATGATGGCGCGTTCGGCTGCCAGCTCATCTTGCTCGCGGCGAAGCTCAATCTCTTCTAGTTTAGCGAGCTGGCGCAGACGAATGTCCAAGATAGCATTGGCTTGTATCTCAGTCAGGTCATAGTCTTGCATCAATGATAATTTTGGATCGTCTTCTTCACGAATGATACGAATGACTTCATCGATATTCAGATAAGCAATCAGCAAACCTGCAAGGATATGCAAGCGCTTATCAATTTTATCGAGGCGATATTGCAAACGGCGCGTGACCACTGAGCGGCGACAGACGAGCCATTCTTCAAGGATTTCTTTGAGGTTTTTGACTTGAGGTTTACCATTTAGGCCAATCATATTCATATTGACGCGGTAATTGCTTTCAAGGTCGGTACTGGCAAATAAATGGCTCATTACTCGCTGCACGTCGACGCGGGTAGATTTTAGCTCAAGCACGATACGGCAAGCGTTTTCATGGTCTGATTCATCGTGAATATCAGTAATCCAAGGCAGCTTTTTATCCGTCATGAGCTTAGCGATTTGCTCTTGAATCTTATTGCCTGACACTTGGTAAGGAAGCGCATCGATGATGACGAGATTTTTTTCTTTTGGGTCAATATGAAAGGTGGCGCGCATTTTATAGCTGCCGCGACCAGTCTCATACATCGACTGCAAGTCTTTTTTACTGGTAATAATTTCAGCTGGCGTTGGCAAATCAGGTGCTGGTATTGATTGGGTTAATTGCTTAACCGATAGCTCAGGATTTTTTAGCAAACGAATAGCCGCGCGTACCACTTCATTTAGGTTATGCGGCGGGATATCGGTTGCCATACCGACGGCAATACCAGTCGTGCCGTTTAATAAAATATTCGGCAGGCGGGCAGGCAGGGTGGTTGGCTCTTGCATGGTGCCATCGAAGTTATCTTGCCAATCGACCGTGCCTTGTCCGAGTTCTGCAAGCAAGGTATTGGCATAAGCAGACATTTTAGCTTCGGTATAACGCATCGCGGCAAAGGACTTGGGATCATCAGGGCTACCCCAGTTACCTTGACCAGTGATCAGCGGATAGCGATAACTAAACGGCTGTGCCATCAGTACCATGGCTTCATAACAGGCGCTATCACCATGCGGATGGTATTTACCCAGCACGTCACCGACGGTACGCGCAGACTTTTTCGCTTTCGCCGTCGATTTTAGCCCAAGCTCGCTCATCGCATAGACGATACGGCGCTGGACAGGTTTTAGACCGTCAGCGATATTGGGCAGCGCCCGATCCATGATGACGTACATGGCATAGTTGAGATAGGCTTGTTCGGTGAATTCCGCCACGGAGCGGGTATCCATCACATCATCAGATAGAATCGCAGGACTGTTATCAATAATATCAGGCATAAAATAGGGTTCACTTATCAGTTTTAATAGATATAAATAATTGGTGCAAGTGTGCAAATAGGATAGTGCTATCGTAAAGGATATTGGCAAAATTAAAAAGGTATAAGTCAGAATAGACGACAGGTCATGACGTGCCAGATAGATGTACTGATGGCACTTTGGCTGATAGCTTTTACAAAATAAGATAAGTATAGTGAATTAGACGCATATGGTTTGCCTTTTTACTAAACGCCTGTTTCATAACGCACTATGCAATAGTGCTCAGCAATAATTATTATAAAGGCTGTAACACGGAACCGTTATCATCGAACTGTCTATCCAAGCCGTCTATCTATCCAAGCCGTCTATCATATGGAGTAGCTATTATGTCATCGTCATCTATATCACCTGCCTATTTATCACAAATGCGTGCTCAGCATCTAACCAAAAATGCGCTATTAGTCAGTGCTGTCGCCAGTATAATGGGACTGACGGCGTGTAGCTCATCACAGGTAAGTAAACCGATGACGGAGACATCGAGCAGTACCGTCACGCAAGATGCAACAGCGTCAAACCAAAATATTACGTCACCTGTCATAGTGGTAGAAACATCAGCACAATCAGAGATGATAGCGCCAAGTAGTTTCTATACGAAAAGCGCCAATACTAGAATGATAAACGCTGCACCGCAGTTGAGTGTACGACCATTATCAGGAATCATTGTACAGCCAAAAGACCGTGATAATTATCAAAAAAACGACGCCAATCCGGTACACCGCACTACTGAGATGGCGGTTGCCACTCTATCCATCGATACCGATACTGGCAGCTACGCCAATGTGCGCCGCTATCTTAATGACGGGCAGCTGCCACCTGTCGATGCCGTGCGCGTAGAGGAGTTGATTAACTATTTTAATTATCAATTTGATGATGGCAAACGTATCGCCAATGCACCTTTTGTGGTCGCAACAGAAGTGGTTGATTCGCCATGGGACAAGGCCGATCAGGATAATAAAATTGTCAAAGTTGGGATTAAAGCAGTTGATAATAGCTGGTCTAATAAAAGCACCAATCAAGTTATGCCGCCCGCCAACTTAGTGTTTTTGGTCGATGTGTCAGGCTCCATGTCATCACGCGATAAACTGCCATTAGCACAGTCGTCATTGAAGTTGCTCACCGAGCAGATGCGCGCGCAAGACAGTATTAGCATTGTCACGTATTCGGGCAGTACAAGTGTGGCATTGCCTGCGACCAAGGGCAATCAAAAAGCCAAAATACTTACTGCCATAGAGAGCTTAAATGCTGCTGGCTCGACCAATGGCGAAGACGCCTTAAAACTGGCCTATAGACAAGCGCAACAAGCGCTGAAAAAAGACGGTATCAATCGTATTATCATGCTCACCGATGGCGATTTCAATGTCGGTATTAGTGACGTCGACGAGATGTTGGACTTGGTCAAAGCCAATCGTGATCGTGGTATCTCTCTATCGACTGTCGGTTTTGGTCGTGGCAATCTCAACGATTATATGATGGAGCAGATGGCGGACAACGGTAATGGTAATTACAGCTATATCGACAGTTTGACTGAAGCCAAAAAAGTCTTTGGCGATGAGCTGGCAGCGACCTTTAACACTGTTGCCAAAGACGTCAAGGTACAAGTGGAGTTCAATCCAAATGTGGTGAGCGAGTGGCGCTTGATCGGTTACGAGAACCGTGTACTGGCGGAAGAAGATTTTAATAATGACAAAGTAGATGCCGGCGAGTTGGGAGCAGGTAAGGCAGTCATTGCATTGTTTGAAGTGACATCAACTGGTGCAAAAGGATTGTTTAGCGACCGCCGTTATAGTGATAGCGATAGCAAATCTAGCGTCAAAAACAGTCAGGCACTAAATGAGCTTGGCTATCTAAAAATTCGCTATAAAGCGCCAAAAGGTGGCAGCTCTAAGCTCATTAATCAACCGATTAATAAGCGTAGCCAGTCTTTAGACAGTGCCAATGTAGATACCCAGTTTGCCATCGCCGTTGCAGGATTTGGTCAACGCTTAAGTCAGAGTGACTATATCAATGATTGGCAATATAGTGACAGCTCTAAACTGGCGACAAATACCTTTACCAAGCAACCAAATAGCGATAAAGAGGGCACGCGCCGTAACTTTGTGACCTTAACAGAACTTGCTAGTGCGCTCGACAGCAAACGCTAACGAAACGGCTATTAGGCTACGATGGCTGATATAAATGGATAAATGTTCAGTAGTTAGATATGGTAATAGTTGCTGTTAACTGCTATCAATTGTCAGGTAAGCTATTGATATAAAAAATAATATAGTGCGTCAAGGTACTTTGCGAACTCAGGTAGCAATCTTTTGTATTGAGTAGTTTGTATAAAGTGTGTATGTTAAAGAACAAAGGGCTATTTAACGCTATATTGTTTACTCATCGCCATACGCCCACTTCGTCAGCCTCGCCATCCTGAAGAGGATTTGCCTGCGCTCCGAGTTTTCGTATGTTTATCACCCTGTGATTGATATGGGTGAACGATAGCGCACTATTTACTAGGAGAGATAAGATTATGGAAAATCAAGGCAACCTCATTCGTCGTAATGACAAAGTATGGGTCAAAACTTACGAAAAACTTGGTATTCAGTATAATATTGAGATGCCACCTGCCAACACTTCTTTAATCGACATACTTGAGCAAAACTTCATCAACCATGCGGGTAGAACTGCATTTGTCTGCATGAATGTCGAGCTCTCTTACGAAGATTTAGACCGTTATAGCAAACAAATTGCCGCTTATTTGCAGTCACTTGGGCTGAAAAAAGGCGATAAAGTCGCGGTTATGATGCCAAACATCTTGCAGCTACCCGTTGCTGTATTGGGTGTATTGCGCGCTGGTATGACCTTAGTGAATGTCAATCCGCTTTATACGACAAAGGAGCTTGAACATCAGTTAGAAGACTCTGATACCAAAGCTTTGATTCTGTTAGAGAACTTTGCCAAAACCTATGAAGACATTGGCAAAAACTTGGTTGATCATGTAGTCGTGACCTCTATGGGTGATTTGATGAGTCCACTAAAAGGCCTCATTGTGAACACAGTGGTGCGTCATGTCAAAAAAATGGTACCTGCATTCCATATCAAAGGTAGCGTAAAATTCAAAAAAGCGCTAAACCGCTTCCCAGCCAAGAGCTATAAACGCCCTAATAATATTGGTCTTGACGATGTTGCGGTACTTCAGTATACCGGTGGTACTACTGGTGTTGCCAAAGGCGCGATGCTGACCCATGGCAACTTAGTCGCTAACCTGATTCAGTGTGATACTTACCTTGGCGATGCTTTTGATAAGTTTGACAAAATGAATGAGCAGCCGGTTATCATGACGGCCTTGCCGCTGTATCATATTTTTTCGTTTACCGTTTGTGGTATGTATGGGTTATATCGTGGTTGTATCGGCTCGCTGGTACCAAACCCGCGCGATGGTGCGAGCTTGATTAAGGCTTATAAAGATTATCCACCAGCATTTTTCCCTGCGGTCAACACCTTATTCAATGCCCTTGCTAGCAGCGAAGCTTTCCAAGCGTTAGACCATAGCAAGCTTGAGATGTCTATGGGCGGCGGCATGGCAGTGTTGAAGGACACGGCGGACAAATGGCAGAAGATTACTGGTAATGTGATCGTACAAGGTTATGGCTTATCAGAGACCTCTCCCGTTGCCTCAGCGAATCCGCAAGGGACAGGCGAGTTCTCAGGCAACATCGGTTTACCAATGCCAGCGACGGATATGGCCATCTTGGATGAAGAAGGTAACGAAGTGGCACTGGGTGAACGCGGCGAAATTTGTGTTCGCGGTCCGCAAGTTATGAAAGGCTACTGGAAACGCGACGATGCGACGGCCGAAGTCATGACCTCTGACGGTTATTTCCGTACTGGTGATATCGGCGTGATGGATGAAGAGGGCTACTTTAAGATTGTCGATCGCAAAAAGAATATGATTTTGGTCTCAGGCTTCAACGTGTATCCAAACGAAGTGGAAGATGTAATGTCAGGTCATCCAAAGATTTTAGAATGTGGCGTCATTGGTGTCGAGGACGAAAAAAGTGGTGAAGTACCAAAGATTTATGTCGTGCGTAGTGATAACAGCCTGACTAAAGAAGAGGTTATCGCTTATGGTAAAGAAAACTTGACCGGCTATAAGCGTCCTCGTTATGTTGAATTCATCGATGAATTACCGAAGTCGAACGTCGGTAAGATTTTGCATAAAGATCTGCGAGTGCTTGAAGAAAAAGACCATGGTTAGATGGTAAAAGGTTAGACGATAAACAGTCTATTCTAGACAGTTTGTTATCAGTTACTGTCTATGAGCACTGATAGCAATTGTTATGGTATAAGACATCGTGATTACTAAAAATGATAAGGCCGTTTATATACCGCCTTATCATTTTTTTTGTTTCTAGCCGTGTGTTTTGCCAGTATTCGTAGAGAATTATGAGTAAAACTGCTATAGTGTTTGCCGATATATTTTCTTATTTAGCGATAGAGTAGTACGGGTTTGGCGCTATAGAGCTGGCATAATTATCGTCGTAAAAACGTATTAGCGGCATAAATTTTTTGCCTGATTTGTAGTAGGCTTAATAATGAGCATCAGATTTTTTATCTATTTGAATTCATAAAAAATCTCTGTCGAGCAGATTATTCTATCTTTTTAACGGTAATATTTAGGGAAAGTTATGACGGACAATATCAATAAAGAGACAACCAACGACAATGTGGCGAAAGATACTCAGTCAGCAACCGAGACAAACACCTTTCCTACGATGCCGACGATAGCCAGCGACAGTCCTTGGCTGAATGCTTATGAGCGTTATGGTATCGATGCGACTATCGACATGCCAGATGACAGTACCTCTTTACTTGAAGTGTTCGAGCGTAACTTTAGCCGTTATGGACAAAAACCTGCCTATATCTGCATGGGTTCGTCTATTAGCTTTAAGCAATTAGACCTATACAGTCGCCAAATTGCTAGTTATTTACAGTCGTTAGGACTGGTCAAAGGCGACAAAGTGGCAGTAATGATGCCCAATGTCCTGCAATATCCGATTGTGATGTTAGGTATCATTCGGGCAGGTATGGTATTGGTCAATGTCAACCCGTTGTATACCAGCCGTGAGCTGTCGCATCAGTTGCACGACAGCGGTGCCAAAGCGTTATTCATCGTCGAAAACTTTGCCAAGACTTATGAAGAGGCGCAAGATAAAGGTCAGGTCAAGCACGTCATCGTCTGTAAGCTTGGTGATATGCTTGGCACGGTAAAAGGCACTGTGATTAATCTCGTCGCTCGCCATGTCAAAAAGATGATTCCTTCTTATAGTCTGCCAGAGAGCACCAGCTTTAAGCATGCGCTAAATGCGGTCTCAGCCAGCAAATATAAGCGCCCTGATATGAATCTAAGCGATGTGGCGTTGTTGCAATATACTGGCGGTACCACTGGGGTGGCCAAGGGTGCGATGTTGTCGCACGGCAACTTAGTCGCCAATATGCTACAGATCAGCGCCTTGATGAACAGCGCCTTTGAAGACGATGCTGAAGCGAATGATGTCATCCTGACTGCGCTACCGCTATATCATGTGTTCTCATTTATGGTGTGCGGTATGTATGGTATGTATCAAGGTTATGCGGGACTACTGATTCCTAATCCTCGCGACCTTGACGGCCTGATCAAAGAGATGGCCAAATATAAACCGTCTTTTATTCCTGCAGTCAATACCTTGTTTAATGGCTTAGTACATAAAGAAAGCTTTGCAGACTTAGATTTCTCTAACCTAAAAGCAGCTATCGGTGGCGGTATGTCTGTCTTGCCAAGCGTGGCAAAAGAGTGGCATAAAATCACTGGTTTGCCTATCGTTGAAGGTTATGGCTTATCTGAGACCTCGCCTGTGGTGGCCTTTAACCCCATGACCATCGCTGAATTCACGGGTAAAATTGGTATTCCGGCCTCTAGCACCGATGTGATTCTTATCGATGATGACGAAAAAGAAGTGTCTATTGGTGATCGTGGTGAGATTTGTGTCAAAGGTCCACAGGTAATGATTGGTTATCAAAATCGCCCAGAAGAAACCGCTGAGAGCTTTACAGCCAATGGTTACCTAAAAACAGGTGACATCGGTATCATGGACGAAAAAGGCTTTATCAAAATCGTTGATCGCAAAAAAGACATGATTTTGGTCTCTGGCTTTAACGTCTATCCGAACGAAATCGAAGAAGCCATGAGTGAGCATCCAGCAGTTGTAGAGTGCGGTGCTATTGGGGTGCCAAGTGACAAGCGCGGCGAAGAACCAAAAATATTCGTGGTCAAAAAAGGCGACGTGACCGAGCAAGAGCTGCTTGATTTTGGCAAAAAGCAATTAACTGGTTACAAGCGTCCGCGTCATGTTCAGTTCGTCGATGAATTACCAAAATCAAACGTGGGCAAAATCCTGCGTAAAGAATTGCGTAAGATGGAAGGGTTAGAATAAATGTAGCATTACAACTGACCAAAGCAGCGGCGTAATGGCTTGAGCGAATCTTGCTATTGCGCCGCTGCCACGTTAGGATATCTTAAGATTTGGGTTCGCTAAGGCGTTCAGTTAGCTTCTATTTGATCATAGAATTCTATTTGACGATATAAACACAGTGCTAGATAAAGTTTGGCTAGTCAGTTGACCCTCTATTTATTATTTTTATGACATTGCTTTTATAACACCGTACTAGGGATTTTTATGCGTATTGACAATCGTGAGCTTGACCAACTTCGCTCGATCAGCTTTGAGCGCCATTATACTAAGCATGCTGAAGGGTCTGTATTAGTCAGCTTTGGCGATACTAAAGTACTGTGTACGGCTAGTGTCGAATCAGGCGTACCGCGTTGGCTCAAAGGTAAAGGTAAAGGCTGGATCACCGCAGAATATGGTATGTTGCCACGCGCGACCAATACCCGTAACCAACGTGAAGCGGCACGCGGCAAACAGTCAGGTCGTACCCAAGAAATCCAGCGTTTGATTGGTCGTAGCTTACGGGCGATGATTGACTTGAGCAAGCTGGGTGAAAATACCATTTATCTTGATTGTGACGTGCTACAAGCTGATGGCGGTACTCGTACTGCAAGTGTGACCGGTGCAGCGATTGCGCTTATTGATGCGTTAGAAAGTATCCAAAAAACCAAAAAGCTAAAAGCGGATCCTTTGATTGGTTTGGTCGCGGCAGTTTCTGTCGGTATGAAAGATGGCAAAGCGTATCTAGATTTGAACTACGAAGAAGATGCTAGCTGTGATACCGATTTGAATGTGGTTATGACCCAAAAAGGCGAGTTTATCGAGTTGCAAGGAACGGCGGAAGAAAAGCCATTTACTCGTGCGCAAGCCGACGATATGCTGATTCTCGCTGAAAAAGGCATCGCTGAGCTTATTGCCATGCAAAAAACAGCCTTAGGTTGGTAACTTGCTATTAATGCTTAAGAGACTTTGATAGTCTATTTTGATTTTATCGTTATCCTACAATAGGTAGTACTGCATGCTTAAGCTGACTGATGATGGCGCCAAAATTACCTTACAGGATCAGCCACCAATGGCTGATAATGGCCTGTTTTGGTTTGGGGCCGCGTTATTGGTTGGTGCGGTTGCAGTTGCGATGGCGATGAGTCTACTCTCTGAGCGTTTGGCTATTGGTGCGCTGGCGTTGCTTATTATCGGCAGTTTTATTTTTAATAAGCAACGCCAGCAGCGTAAAAAATCCATGAGTGGCGTTATCAATAGCGGCATCTTGTGGGTGCGTGTAGGCGAATTGGTTCATGACAATCACGGTAAGCGTGCGCATATTCAACTGCTTGATGGCGATAAAGTGAATCTCATCGGCGCACAGCTACAAATTGTCGATAGTGACAATGCACGTAAGTACCATATTAGCGGCTTCGATACTGCCCAAGAAGCAACTGCTGCCAAAGCTATTTTGCAAGGTCAAGCATTGGGCAAGCGCCATGTGAATATCAAGATGGATGATGATACGCCCTAGCATTAAAAATCTAGCATGGTATTTAGACATCATAATATGTAATGACGTAACGCAATCACTTAAACCTCACCGAATATCTGAAATACTCAGCGAGTTACTTTATTTTTTGGCTTTAATTTATTAAGGTAGCTTCTCTATAAGAATAGATTCTTTCGTTTTTTTATTGAAAATGAATGTTTGCTTATCGCCTACAAAGTGTAATTCATCCTTATAGCCGTAATCGAGCGGCTCGTCTTCAAAGTCTATAGGAATGATGATTTCTCCTTTAGCGTCAATTAATCCCCATTTTTCTTCTGACTGAACGACAATGCTGTCATTATTTAATGCTGTGATTTTAGAGAACCGCTTATCAGGATGAAGGCGCTTGCCTTGAGCATCATATAGGCGCCAGTCTCCTGGGTCAGAAAACCCTACCATTGTGGTCGTCATACTATCTGTCGTTGCACTATCAAATATACTAAACTCTTTTATATCATGGTATTTGATAGGCACTATGGTCTTATTGGTGGAACTTATCATACCCCATGCGTTTGGTTTTGCCGCAAAGTAGGTCTGCGTCCCAATTTGCATCAGTCTATTGTACATGGGCGGTATAAGCACGTTGCCTTTCACATCTATCATGCCAGTCTTACCGTTTTTACTGACCCTATAGCGGTTAGGATTATTATAAGTAATCCTGTCAAAGGGTAGCGGTAAAACCTTACGACCTTGTTTATCAATAAACCAGTTTTTATTGTCTATTTTGACAACCGCAATACCGTCATGAAATGCTTGTGCACGCTTATAAATGTTTTTAATGACCAGCGTTCCAGCAGTATTTATATATCCCAATTTGCCGTCTTTTTGAACTGCTGATAGGCCATCACTAAATGGAGATATATCTTCATATACGATAGGAGTCATGAGCTGTTCTTCTTTATTAGCCAAACCTTGTAGATCATCACGAGCCACTAAAAATAGCCCATTGAGTGAGACGCCTTCATAATCATAGTCATCGGACAAATATATCTTCCCAGACGAATCAATGACTCCTTGATTATGGCCTTTTGCGATAGAGCCATAGCCATTTGCATAACAGCAAATTAGCATATCATATTCAGGGGGTATCAGGATGCTGCCGTGACGATCGATAAGCCCGTACTTGTCCTCTTTCCTGATCGTTCGAACACCTGATTCATCATCTGGATATCCCAATTTATCGTATTCTACTGCTAAAATGATTTCGCCAGCACCATTAATGAGACCGTATTTTTTGTTTTTTTCAACCACTCTCAAATCTTGTTCATCGGCGGTACTAATATCAGCGTATTCAACTGGAGCGATAAGTTGACCCGCGGAGTTGGCAAGGCCGTAAAGATTGTCGTTTTTTAATTCGTATTTTTTATCGTCAAAAACGGAGATGTTATCGTAGTTGGCTGACGATACAATCTTACCTTCGTTATTAATAAAGCCAACCTTGCCATCCTTTTTGAATGTTTCTATTCCAACCTCATCGGGATAGAAGCTAGGCAGTTGGTCAAACTCAAAGGGATGTAGAATATTGCCTTTTAAATCTATGAGCCCCCATTTGTCCTCCTTCCTTGCTTTTAGCATCATAGGACGATGCGAAAACGTTTTAATCTCTTGATACTCAATTGGGCTCAGTAGATTTCCTAGTTCGTTGGTTAGACCATATCGGTTACCTATAGCAACTTTGCCGTAATAAGGCTCTCTACAACAAAATAAGCGGTCGTATTTTGCAGGTAAGACAATATGACCTTTTTCGTCAATTAACCCTTTTTTCTCCTGTTTTGAAATCAAGGCTCGATTGTGATTGTGGTCATTATCTAGACTGTCAACCCAATCATACTCCAAGGGCAATACGATGTTTCCAAGAGGATCAGCCACTCCATACTTTCCGTCTTGATTTAGGCGAAAGTAGTGATTGTCATAGAGCGTAATGCCATCATAAACGGTCGGTAAAATCTGTTTTCCTTGTTTGTTGATGATACCTTTTTTACTGCCACTAGCCACCCCTAATAGCGTGTCATTAATATCAATAAAGTTGTCGAACGTATAATCTGTTAACAGCGCCCCTTTTTCATTGACTAAAGCCCATAAGGTGTTATCAAGCGTTGCCACCGTTAATTTATCTTCGCGTAAACAGCCTACGTAGGTAGCACCATTCACTGACGGTTTGACGCACTCTTCATTGGCATGAACCATAGAAGTGGGTATAAAAATACAAACAATAATCAGTTTTTTAATCGACAACACGCTATTTCCTAAGTTTTTTATCGTTTGGATGAATAATAACTCAACTAAATTTAAATGGTAAGGTGGTCTTAAGGTTTTCTTATAATGCATTTGGGTTTGAGAATGTATTCACAAAGCTTGCAGACGCATAGCGAAATAGTTTATAAGTAAGCCTGCAATGTTCGATTGTCATTTATGCGATGACTTATATTTTATTGGCAAGGAGTTAGCCCATGTCGTGTTTGCCCATATCGTTGGTTTCAGCGTCGTGTAGCTTATTTTTATTAACTTTTGGCGTTGTCAGCCAAGCTCAAGCAGATAGTATGAGCGCACTCATTGCCCAAAAGTCCGTCCAGTCTGATTATGCTTCACCTTCATACTCTTCCGTGCCCTCTGCCAAAGTGAGCACGCGCTCTACGATTCAACGTGCTGGCAGCTATCGCTCAAGCCCTATCAATGTTCGCCCGACAACCAACACCACTTATTCAACCACGACTTATTCTAATAACACCCTTTACACCAATCCGCCAGCTGTCAATACTGCTTATCGTTATCCTGACGTACAACGTCAAGCACCTAGGGCATTACCCGCGTTTTTGTCCGGTAATTATGACAATGTCGATAGTGAGTATTTACCGTTACTCAGCAGTGCTGAGATGCAAAGCAACAGGGCGGCGCGTGAGGTGGTAAGTACCGCGCGCAAAATGGCACTGAACGAGCGCGCGATTGTTCAAGGCGGCTGTTGGGATTATCTGGATGCGGTATTTAAGCGCGCAGGGGTGACTCGTGATACTGTGCATAAAGGCACTTATGGGCAAGGACCTTATGCCAACAGTAGTGAGATTGAGGTCGGTGATTGGCTCTATTATATCAATCATGGCTACAATGGCGTCGAGCATAGCGGTTTGTTCGTCGGTTGGGTCGATGAACGTGCAAAGCAAGCCTTGATACTGAGCTATGCAGGCGAAAACCGCCGTGAGCCTGCGCGCTACCGTGTGTATGATTTAAGCAATGTCTATCAAATCATGCGCCCTAGTGTGTAAGCACTAAGGTTCAAAAGGTTCTAATAAAAAACGTCCGTTACTTATTAAAGTAGCGGACGTTTTTTATTTTTAGATCGTTAGTTCTAAAGCCGGTCATCAGTCATTTGTCTGAATGTTAGAAGGGTTTGACCACCACTAAAATGACGATAATTACTAAGGCAAAAACTGGTACTTCATTAAACCAGCGCCAAAACTTGTGTGATTTATAGTGAGGATTATCCATCAGCTTTTTGCGATAAAAACCACACGCACCGTGATAGCCAGATAGTAGTACCACTAATAACAGCTTGACGTGCAACCAGCCTTGGGTTTTATAAACATCCCAGCCAAGTCCCAACATCCATAAACCGAATACCCATGTCGCTATCATCGATGGCGTCATAATACCGCGATATAACTTGCGCTCCATAATGACAAAGCGCTCTTGGCTAATGCTATCATCGCTCATCGCATGATAAACAAACAGGCGCGGTAAATAAAATATCGCGGCAAACCAGCACACCATAGAAATAATATGTGCCGCTTTAATCCAGTTAAAATAATCTGGCATCATCCTCTCTCTTACTTATTTTAGGACACGCCCTCGTTTATTAGGGCGTTCAATAATGTTGGCAAGCTTAGCGCAGATTATCCAATAATGGTAGCGTTATACCGCAAACTATTCCGCCAATACGACTTGCGATTGATGACCATTCATCGCATCCATAACGGGCACTTGCTTGGGTACTCTCGGCGCGGCAAATTGCGCGGTCAAACCAAGCTCACGCATCAGTCGATTGTCGCTTGATTGACTGGCGTTACCCGTGGTCAGCAGCTTGTCACCATAAAAGAACGAATTGGCACCACCCATAAAGGCTAATGCTTGCTCAGCATCAGATAGGCTTTCGCGACCAGCGGACAGACGCACGTAGCTGGTTGGGCAGCAAATACGTGTCACCGCAATGGTACGAATCCACTCAAGAACGGACAGCTCACCTTCTGCTAATACCTTATCGCCAATCGGTGTACCTTTGATAGGCACTAATAGATTGACCGGAATCGACTCTGGCGCTTTGGGCATTTTTAGCAGCTCATGCACCCAATCGATGCGATCATCACGGCTTTCACCCATGCCAACGATGTTACCGCTACACACGCTAATACCAGAATTGCGCACATTGGTAATCGTATCTAAACGCTCATCATAGCTGCGCGTACTGACAACCTGCTCATAATAACGGCGCGAGGTGTCCAAATTGTGATTGTAATAATCCAATCCGGCATCCGCCAATTGCGCTGCTTGCTCAGTGTCGAGCATGCCAAGGGTCATACAAGTCTCAAGACCGAGGGCTTTTACTTCTTTGACCAGCTCAACCACATAGGGCATGTCTTTGGCGCTAGGGTGCTTCCATGCCGCACCCATACAAAAACGTGATGAGCCACTGGCTTTGGCACGCTTGGCTGCGGCAATGACTTTATCGACTTCGATACGCTTCTCTGCTTGCAGGTTGGTTGTGTCGCGATGATGACCCGATTGTGAGCAGTAGCCGCAATCTTCAGGACAGTTACCGGTTTTGATGGATAGCAATGTGCTGATCTGCACTTCATTGGCAGTAAAATGCTGGCGATGAACGGTCTGTGCTTGCAACAATAAATCCATCAACGGCAAATCAAACAATTGAGCAATTTGTTCACGACTGTGTTTCACGCCCATATTTGAGTTCACTGTAGTGGCATCTGTAGCTAGTGCCGCTAGCAAGTCATGGGTTGCATTGGCTGAATGATTAAGCGTGTTAGTTGGCGTTTGGCTGTTGGCGTTAGGTTCTGAGATACTAAGCAATCCTGCCATAATATAAATCCTTTTATAACGGTATTAAAATTTGAATATTGGTGCCTTTAAGGGTTTTGAAATAATAAAAAAGGCTGCGATATAGTATACCGCAACCTTTTTAGAAAGTCAGAACGCGACTAGCTAGTATTTATAATGACTACAATTAAGCACATTAGAATCATTTTAGCTGCACCTCAGGCGCAACCAATAGCTACTCAATGATTTAGCGACTTATGTCTGATTATTTGCCCAATTTGTGCTTAGCAAAACCAATCCAATGCTCCGCAAATTTCTGCGCTTTATAGGCATAAGGTTTGGCTTTATCAATATATGGCTTACACTCTTCTGGAATGGCTGGCACGATGTGCTTAGCAAGCTTGTTAAACCACATCATCAGGCTATAATCACCCTCAATGCTCAGATTGCCTTCTTGTACGGCAGTCATAAAAGCAGGAAGACTGCCTTGAGTCAAAAGCTTGACGCCAGTCATAGAATCTTTAAAGTTAATCGTTAAATCTGCTTCTTTTGCATGACCGCTATGTTGGCTAAACTGTCCATTATCAAAGCTAAAATAACGTGCGATATCCGCCTCAGTGCTGGCAAGCTCGATAGTGACTTTGCGATCAGCAAACAGCGCTTTAACGTCTTCGTTATCGCTATCAGCCAACATCGATAAGCGATAGCCAACCACAGCCAATAACACGTCTAACGGATCAGATTTGATATCTAACACAGGAACAGTAAACATAGTGCAACTCCTAAAGAATGGACATAAAAATAAAGCGTACTTTATACCAATTTTTGCGACAAATATATAAGTAGATTATAAACCATTGCAAGGTCACAACTCTTTAGTAGTTAAGTAGAGAGCGTTAAGTATCTTGTAACATTAATCGCTCAAGGTTTACTGATTATCAGTTTCTTCGCATTGGCTTTCTTACTTCTGCTGAACTGTTTGCAGTTATCTACTTTTTTATAGATTACTTTTTGATTGTCTGCTTTTTATTTAACCTTTCAATGAAAGCGCGGCTGATAATCGTCGTCGTAGACAGGAGTGTGTTCGATATAGCGTGCCGCTTCCAATTCTCGCTGTTGTTGTACCGTTTGACTGACGTCGTCGTAACGTAGCGCCCGATACAGTACCCAAGCACCTAAAGGTAGCCAGCTGATACCCATGGCGATGACATAGCTGTGCCATTCTGAGAGCGTGGCGAGCATCGGCCAAGTCGCCAACAAACCTTGGATGACTTCAACAGCCAGCCAATAGGCCATACCACCAAACAGATATAGCAGCAGCCAGCGCTGTGATGACAAGGCAAGCGCCACTACCAAGCTTGCCAACAAGCCATAGCCGAGCCACGTCGCGCTGCTCCACGTGTCTATACTGATCATAGAAAATATCGTCAATAACATCATTCATCTCGCTAGTCATAAGGTGAATTCCAATGTGACCATTATGAAAGTTTGCTGAGTAAAGCTAAAGAGGGCAGAGGCGACTTTGCGACAACAGATGACGTTTGGTTTTTTGACTAATTTTGACCGTTGAGCATGTGTAATTGGCAGGCAAAGCGCCGCAAGGATGGGCGCTTATTTTTGAGACTGGCGATGGTTTAAGAATAAGATATTAACAAAACTATTGCTAAATCGAATTTTGACAGTTTAACGGTTAAAGACGATTGCTGCGGTTGCCCCACCAAGCCAATAGTGAGACTAAAACTGCGCCTAATAGCATCAGTCCTATAGTGGTGAGCCACTGCGGGCCAGTAGGGTATTGCCAAGGCATGACATTGGTGACTGCCTCGCTATCCAAAGTACCCAAAGCGTCTGTTTTCCACGGCCAGACTTTAACCAAGGAGCCAGCGATAAAACCGGTAAGCAAGGCCAAGGTGGCTTGATAATAATGTGACAATAGCCATTTGAGCGCGCGTGTAAATAATAACAAACCCGTTGCCATACCCGCCATAACAGTAAGGATGATAGTAAAGTTATGGGTATGCACCGCCTCTAATACCGTATCATAAGCGCCCATTAGCAGTAAAATAAACGACCCTGAGATGCCCGGTAAGATCATCGCACAGATGGCAATGGCTCCGGCAAAAAACAGATAGGGTAAGCTTGGGGTGGTGGTCAATAAAGGCAAACTACTGATAATGACCGCTGCCGCAATCCCGATGACAAACAGCACCGCCCGTCCCATGTTCCAGCGCTTAATCTCACTCAATAAAATAAAGACAGTGGCGACGACCAGTCCAAAAAAGAACGACCAAATCAGTAGCGGCTCATTGTCTAGTAGATGCTTAATAATGCCAGCCAAGGTCACAAAGCTGGTCGCAATGCCGAGTAGCAGACACAATAAGAAGGTGGCATCAACTTGGCGCCAAACGGCAAGCAAGCCTTTGATACCACCATCTTGCCGAAATACTCGCCAGAGACTGAGGCCGATGCTGCCGAGCGCATTAATCAAACGCTCATAAATACCGGCGATCAGCGCGATGGTACCACCAGAAACACCAGGTACGATATCAGCCGCGCCCATCGCCATGCCTTTGAAATACACGCCCAGTAGCTGTTTTGGATTGTCTGTAGCGGTAGCAGGGTTGATGCTGTTATCCAAAGATTGTGGCAATGGTTGTGGCGCTGACGGCGCATTTGGCCGTGGTGATGGTGATGCCGTCATGGACTATCCTTTATGATTAAAAAATAATAAATCTAAAAACCAGCGAAACATATAGTCGATACTAAATAAAATAGAGACACGACATTATAAAATGCGTGACTGGTACAAATTTTTTTGGCTTGCTGTGCCTACGCAGATAAAGGCGACAAAAAATTTATCTCAGTCACGCTGGCTCTTTTTTATATTGAACTGACCATACAAACCAGATTAATGATAAAGCATTAACCTAATTTGTATGAACATGTCTAACTATTTAGCGTCTACACAGTAGGGGCAAGCGCTGGATAACCAAGCGCATAGAGTGTGCCTTCCAGCCCAGTGACATTGATTGCGGCATCGGCGCGTGCTTGTACAATAGGCTTGGCATGATACGCAACACCCAGGTCAGCAATAGCCATCATTGGCAAATCATTAGCACCGTCACCGATACAGACCACTTGCGACATGTCGATACCCAAGCGCTCGGCAGTATGCTCAACGATAGCTGCTTTTTTTGCACCATTGACGATGGGCAGCTGTACATGACCGGTGACTTCACCTTCGTCGATGTCTAAGGCATTGGCGTGAACCTCATCAATGCCTAATTGCTCAGCGATATAGCGCGCAAAGTAGGTAAAGCCGCCGGAGACCAATACCGTATGATAGCCCACTGCTTTGAGCGCCTTGATCGTCGTGCGAGCACCCATTGATAGCGTCAAGCGGCTGCAGATATCATCCAGTACATCGGTTGAGATACCTTTTAATAACGCCACTCGCTGGGCAAAAGACTCATCAAAATCCATCTCGCCGCGCATTGCCGCTTCCGTGATAGCTTCGACTTCCTCACCGATGCCCGCTGTTTTGGCCAGCTCGACGATCACTTCTTGCTCGATTAAGGTTGAATCCATATCAAAGCAGGCAAGTTTGTGAGTACGTAGCATATGACCGACTGATAAAATATGACAATCGACGACATTTAAGTTATCTGCGCTGCTAGCGCTGCGTGTATTGTTATACGCTTCGGTCAAGTCATGACGCAAACGCGTGGTTAGCTGATCGTCGATGATGTGAGCCGCTGCCGTTTTTTTAGCAGGGTGCATGAGCGTGTCAGTCACTGGTACTAGCAAATAGCGGAAGACTTGTGATTGTGTAAAAGGCAGGCGTTGGACGTCTGCTGCTGTCGGTTCTGTATCAGAAACCATAATGTCGACGAAACTGGCATCGGTATCTTCAGCGACGGTCACCAAATGCCAGCTTGGCTGCTCATCGACCCATGACTGTATATACTGATGGATATCAAGCGTTGTGACTTGCATCGGCAACACTACAATGAGGGCAAAAACCGGTAGTGATTGCAGCGCGTCGAAATCTTGCAAGTTAGTACCGTCGGGTAGTAGTGAAGCGATAGAGTCGACGGCTTGTTGCCATGCTTTGCTGTCTTTTGGTAACGAATAAGAGGTATTTTTTGGCATGGCTCAATTGTCCCTTGTATGCTCATATAAGATTGGGAATAATAACAGCTTTACTCGGCAGCGCCTATAGATGAGGCGCAAAGTCTCAGCGTTGTATCAAAACGACTCTGAGGGGTAAAAAAGCCGTTAGAATAAATTCAAACGATTATGACAAATTTATAAAACGGCTAACGCCATCAGGCTTACTATGGTGATATAGTAGCGTTATTGCCTTGATAATGACTTTATATTTAAGATAATGACTTTATATTTAAGATAATGACTTTATATTTAAAAGGCGATGCTGAGCAATTTTATCTTAAGCTGTGCTATTTTTTAGACCTCGTTAAGTTTAAGGCTGTGGTGCTTTTTAGATGGCAAGGCTTTTTAGATTGTGGAGCTTTTTAGAACATATTACGTCTTATAATGTAGTGCTTAATGTCATCATCTTTATAAATATAAACATCGCAGAATTTTTTAAAATTAGCCAAAAAATGAGCCATCGCCTTGTTTTTTAATTTCTTTTATCCAAAAAAGTTTACTATATCATGACGTATTTAGCGCCGCGGCAAGGGTTGTTTGCCATTATTCTTCTGGTTAGTTTTTGTTTGCAAACTCTATTATTGGTCATCAGTACCGATCAACAGCTGAGCGAGAGTCGGGCGCAAAAGGGCGAACAGATGGTCGCCCAACTGATTGATGAGGCGCGCTTGTCTTTGGAAAACAAAGACCGTGTCAGCTTGAGCGTCATTGCCAATCGCTATACCAGCGAGCAAGACGTGACTCGCATACTGATCAAAGACAATAACGACGATATATTAGTGCCGGTCGGCAATGCGCCGATGCAGCAAGGCAATACGATCAGTCAAATCGCGACTAAAGGCGATGCGGTGATTGGCAGTGTGTCATTGACGTTGAAGGATATTAGCAAAGGCGAGATCATCACCATGCAGTGGCCGTTTGTAATCGGTACTATGCTGCTGCATTTATTATTGTGGCTCATCTATGGCTATATTGCCCGTCCGACCAAAGAGCAGATTAATGCCCTGAGCCGTGATATCGAAGATTTGCACCGTGAGCAATATCGGCAGATTGATCAGCGTGGTCATTACCGCGAGAATGCTCGTGGCTATGCGGATGATGGAAAAGGCAAGCGCTCAGACGATTTTGAGACAGCGGATAAAGATCTTAACCTTACTGATAGCCAAGCGAATGCCAGTGGTGAGACAAACGATACAACCACGCGTACTCGCAAAATTGATGTTCACAATGAAGTCAATGCCTACTTAAGAGCGCAGCAGAATCAAGAGGCGACTGCTGTTAACTCTGATCATGCATCTGAAAATCACACAGATTATCAGGTAACCAACGCGACGCACCATGAGGAGCTTGATACTGATAACGGCGCTCACAAAACTACTCGTAGTGCCTCCCAGCTATCTACTAATAAGCTATCTAACGCCAAGCTATCTGCCACCCGCGCATTTGACACGGTCAGCGTCCAAATCGTCTTTCATGACGAATTTAATATGCTTGAGCGCCTAGCGCCTTCTCAGCGCTTGCCTTATCTGGCGCTATGTACGCAGCTTCTGAATCAAGCAATGACCGAGCTACTCAAACAGCCACTGCTGATGGGTGTGAGTGCGATGAATGAACCGCGCTTTGATGAAAACGGTGCTTGTGCGCTGCTCAAAGCAGATAATAGCCACGCCAAAGTTGCGCTAGCAGGTGTAATGTTGGGTAAGCTCTATTTAATGCTTAATAAAATCATCCACGACAAGCATATTGAGCTATCACGCTTTGCTTTGCCAGCCAAAGCTGGGGTGAGCGATGATGCCCAAGCCGATGCCATGAGCCAACTGCTACAAAGCGTGGGCAAAAAAGAACAGATGCTGATATTGCTCCCCAATGCTGGCCTTAAGCAAATCAGCAACCATGTCCAAGTACACAGCATCATGCGCCCAACGACTGTCTATGAGCGTGAGTGCGCGATATTTGATGGTGGCAATGACGCCATGATTCAGCGCTTAGCCGATGTCCGTAATGCCGTATTGATGATTGAAGACGAAGAGTGATGATGACAAGTATGGTATTTCGTTGCCTTTAACGCAGCTACTTTCTCTACAATTGCCTACGCGATAGCTGGTCAGATTCACTTTGTATTTGCGACTAAATAGCGCATAGTGATAAAAAGGATTGACAACGCTCAGTAGAGACTTTATAAGGCATATATATATTCATGTATTTTTAATACACTTGCCGAAAAATGATAGGAGTTTGTCATGAGTGACGCTGATATTGACGACGATTTTGATGATGATTTTGTCGACGATGACGACGCAAAGATGGTAGAAGAGGCTGAGACCAGTGTGCGTACGCGCCTAAGCAGTCTCGAGAAGCGTCGACTAATCGATAATTTGCTAGAAGAAAAGCGTTTGGCAAAAGAGTTAAAAGACGACCTTGATGATCTAGATAACTTCGATGAAGATGGCGATGATTGGGATGATGACGACCTCTAGCTTTAGACTTAAGTTAAGCGCTAGAGGCGTCAGCCAAACAGCCGTTATAACCTTGGTTATACGAAGTAGATCATACAAATTGGGTCACGCAAACTAGGTTATGTAAATTAGGTCGCGCAAAAGCAGCTCAATAAACTAAGCCAACGCCTTAGCAGATTATCGCGACTTAATTGTGCTAAGCTGACTGTCTACATATTAGTGGTTAACGCTTGATTTTCGTTTTTACCGACTGCGACATTATCTACTTTATCTAATAGACTTATAGTCTGTTCGATATAATCTGGATACCAGGAGAGCGAGTGAAGTACTACAAATAGTAGACTAAGCGAGCTTGATACCGTATCTGACTTATAGAGGACTGACTATGCTTTATAAAGGTTGTTTGGTTCTAAGTATGCTCGCCAAGCAACTGCTATCCTCTTTTTATTTACCATCTTTTATTTACCACCTTACATTTAATCGATCGTTTGTGGCGACTGACGCAATCTATCTTTCAAGGACCATCACACCATGAATAACCAATTAAGTTTCGACGAATTATTAGACTATTTGGACAATCAAGAGAGCCAATTTGTGCTTGATAGTGTCGCAACCCATGGTTTTTTGACGGCGACTGTCATTGGGCGTCCGTTGCCTAACTGGCTTGAGGCGCTTTTTGAAGGTCATGTGAGCGAAATTCCAGAAAACGTTATTGATGGTATCCAGCGCTGGCGCGACTCTATCATGGCTGAGCTAAAGAACGAGACGCCTATTGAATTGCCTTTTGGTGAAGATGCGGGCAACGAAGAAGTGGCTGTTGATTTTTCTGAAGAGTCCGATATCGTTGCTTGGTCAATTGGTTTTGTCGATGCCATGTATGGTGATGAAGCCAGCGACTGGTTTGAAAACGAAGAAACGGCAGAAGACGTGGCTGTATTAACCTTGCCAATGATTGTGCTCAGCGGTATCGATGATGAAGATCCAGAGCTGGCCGAAATGCGTGTGGATCAAGATAAAATGGCACAGATGGCCAACAGTATCGAAGGCAATCTGACTGAGTTGTTTTTATTGTTCCATACAAATGATTAGTTTGTTAGAGACAGCATTTATTATTAACACTATTTATTTCTATTAATATTGGGTTTTGTTCGCAGCCATGCGCGCTAACATTACCCTTAATCAACGTCGATGAACGCTGAATGTTACTCGCTAAATTATTTTTATAAGTCACCGATAAGGTCGTACTATGACTGTGCAACTCTCCAATCTTGAGCACTTGCCCAACTATCAGATCACTGAGCGCTTGGACGTGGTTTACGGCAGTACCGTGCGCTCAAAGCATGTCGGTAAGGACTTGTTCGCCAGTCTAAAAAACATCGTTGGTGGCGAGCTGACTGCCTATACTGAGCTACTAGAAGAGTCGCGCCAAGAGGCGATAGATCGCATGATTGTAAAAGCCGAAGCACTCGGTGCTGATGCCGTCGTTGGTCTGCGATTTTCGACCTCTAGCATTGCCCAAGGCGCTTCTGAGCTATTTGTCTATGGTACTGCAGTCAAAGCAGTGCCGGTACAACAGCAGCCTGCCTCAGCGCAACCACCACATTCTCCCTCTAGTCACGACCCATCTATTCAGAATTCACAACCGCCAGCCCCAGCGGATGATTTGCCACGTTTCAATCCTTTTGGTTAGTTAATTAAGTTTTAAAACACTAAAGCTTTTTTATGATAAGAGACGTGCCATGAATAACTCTATGACTCAGTTCCTCATTAACTACGCGCCGCTTATCATATTATTCGTGGTAGGGTGGTTCTTTGGCTCGCGTCATGAGCGTCAGCATTTGGCGCAGCTGATGGTTTCAGAGCAAGCCGTGGGTCATATTGTGGTCTCAAGCGAGCGCTTTTATCGCCCCAAGCTGGTAGCCAATAGTGACAGTGAGCTGGTGCTTGGCAGCGTGGTGATTGCGCAAGATTACTTTAAGATGATTATCGCTCGGGTGCTGAGTTTGTTTGGCAAAAATCTAACCACTTATGAGACGCTGTTAGACCGTGCACGACGTGAGGCTATCGTCCGTATGCGCTCGCAGGCACAAGCCAAAGGCTACAATCATATCTATGGTTTGCGTCTGGAAGTCACTAATATCAATCAATTGGGCAGCATGGTTGAAGCCATTGCCTATGGTACGGCAGTTCTTAGCACTGAGATTGCTACCAAAACGTCCCCAAAATAAGCGCTCATAGCACTATCAATATTTAGCCATCATTATTTAGCTATAACTACTTCACGCCAAATTATCGACCGCCAATTCATTTAAAAGCCAAATCCTTTAGAAGCTGACGGTACACACTCTCATTTAATCTTATTAAACCCGCTTTTATTGTTGTTCAATAGACCCTATTCTGCATTTGACTGATGAGTCGTTGAATAAAGCAGATAAACCTAACTTTCGCCCTATATACTCCCTTTATTGATTCTTAATAATTATCAATGATTAATCACAGTATCTATAAAGTATTTTATAAAAATCTATATCAGAAATGGTATAAAAAAATGGGTGATGTCCGTTATTCATAAGGGTCGGTAACGATGAACCCGTATTAGCAAGGAGCGCTAATCTGGCATCATTTAATCATTATAAACTGACCTAGTATTAGGTCTTCTACATGGATGTAGTTATGGAAAATCTTGAAATAGTCACTTTAGTAAACTCAGTCGTGATTCCCCTTTGCCTATTTTTGATCATGATGGGTATGGGTATGACCCTCATTACCAACGATTTTAAACGTGTTTTAAAATACCCAAAAGCGGTCAGTATTGGCTTGCTCAATCAGCTTATTTTGTTGCCTATTATAGGTTTTGCACTGGCAAATATCATGCCGCTGCGACCTGAATATGCGGTAGGGGTCATGTTACTCGTGCTCTGTCCGGGTGGCACCACTTCCAACTTATTTACCTTCCTTGCCAAAGGCGATGTAGCGTTATCCGTCACTATGACTGCGATTGCTAGTATCATCACGGTATTTAGTATTCCTATTGTTCTAAGCTTTTCATTGATTCACTTTATGGGTGCTGGAAGCGAGTTTCAACTGCCAATTATAAAGACAATGATTTCTTTATTCGTCATCACCATTTTGCCTATTAGTATTGGTATGCTGATCAAACGCTTTGCGCCAAGGGTTGCCGATAGCTCACAAGTATTGGTCTCTCGTTTTGGCGTGACGTTTTTGACATTTTTAGTGGTGTTTTTGAGTTATGTACAAAGAGATATCATCGTTGAGGCGCTTATCGCTACTGGCCCCGTATCGTTGCTACTAAACCTATCAACCATGGCGCTTGGTTACTACAGTAGTAAATGGTTGGGCTTGAACCTAGCACAACGAACGTCTATCACTATGGAAGTCGGCTTGCAAAATAGTACCTTATCTATATTTATGGCGCTCACGCTCTTGTCTAATTACGATATGTCGATGACCCCAGCTATTTATACCTTAGTTATGTTCTTGACCGCTGGTATATTGGTGAGAGTATTTAGCTCGAAGTTCAATAAGTTGAAGAAGACGGAAATTGAGAAAGGGGTTTTGGCCGCCCGTATGCTCTAAAGGTATCATCAGTGTTGAGCACTTATTGCCTATAAAATATAATTACTGATAAAATATTGCCAGCGCACACTCTTAAATAATGAGTTTGCGTTGGTATTTGCTTGTATGAGTCAGAGGCTTTACGAGTCGATAGGCATTTGATTACCCTAGCGCCGTCGTCTATTCATCCTCGCGACTTGGTTGTCTTTGTTTTGCTGCTTCACTCTTTCGATTTCAAATAAGAAGGTACGGTTTTTGAGTACCGCGACGAACACCACGCCGCCTACGGTATTGCCTAATATCACTACCACCAAAAATATCAAGTAACGCCAAAAGCTGACGGTATTGCCATACAGTAGGGCAGAAAACACCTCGATATTACCCACGATACTATGATGCAAACCCAAAAAACCAATACTACCCGTGATTAATGACACCAGCACGATACGGCTAATGGTATCGCGTGCCGAGGTCACCAGCCAAGCGGCGACCCCCATCATCCAACCTGCCAGCACAGCACTACCAAATATCACCCACCATTCAAATCCCAAGACATGCTCGGAATAGGCGTCGATATCGCTCGCACTAAATAGCTGCATATGTAAACCCAACCCGATCATTAACGCTGCAAATAAGCAGCCACCAACGACGTTACCCGCGATCACAATGCCCCACAGCCGCATGAGTTTGTTTAATGGTTCGATGCCATTTAGTACAGGAAGACTCAACAGAGACGTTTGCTCGGTAAACAATAGCGATTGTCCAATGACGACAATGATAAAGCCAATCGGGTAAAGTAGGGAAGCGAGGACAATGGCATAATGACTGGGTAGCACGCCACTCAACAGCGCAAAAGCCGATAAAATCATAAAAAAGCTAATGCCAATCTCCAGCCCAGCGGTAAAGGCACTGGTAAATAACGAGCCAAGCGAGCGTTCAAAGGTTTCTTTGGCATCCATTACTTGCTCAACCAAGATACTGGCATAGCTTTTAGGTTCGCTTAAGTTGTCATCGCTGGCCACTTCTTTGATAGATTGTTTGTCTTCATCGCTCATGCCTTCTGAAAAGTCTTCGTCTTTTAGGGTTTTGCCCTCTGACGCACTTTCATCTTGGTTTTCATCTTCAGAGTCATCTTGGCTTTCATTTTTGGAATCATTTTGGTCTTCATCCTGAGCGACGTACTGATGGGTTTCATTGCTCACTGCTACTGCATTGTTCTTGTCATCGGTATTGGCATTATTATCGTCACTGCTCTTTGCTGCGTGACGGTGAGTGGTGACGCTGGATTCATTATTTTCATGAGAATGATCTTTGTTATTAGGCATGCTAGTAAACTTATATAAGAGAAGCGGTGAGTAAAAGATATAAAAGTGCGAGTCAAACCGACATCGACTTATAGCCATTGCCATGCTGTAATGGCGCTATGCCGTGCTGCTGTATTACTAAAGACAGCTTATTTTAATAAGTTACAGTAAGCCAATAACGACTGCAAGCAGCGAAAAAGCATTCGATGCTAACAAAATTTGCCCATATAAGATAAAATCATCCTACTAACTTTTTTGTTTGCTCGGATGACTTATTATTATCCAACGTTAGCGCTAGGTCTGAACCTAGCTTGCGTTGGTTAATTGTATGAATTCGACGATAACCATACCTTTGCTTATTATTTAATCCATTTACATTTTAGTCTGAGAGCCTTATGAGTAACCCTGATAGCAAAAATAATTTAACCCAATCGATTCAAGCCGCCTTAAGCCAATTAGAAAACGCCTACAATCCAAGCGATGTCGAAGCAGGCATGTATCAAGGCTGGGAAGAAAGCGGTTATTTTAAGCCAAGCTTTGATAAAGACGAATCGTTTTCTATTGCTTTGCCACCGCCAAACGTCACCGGCTCGCTACATATGGGACACGGTTTCAATAACGCCATTATGGACGCATTGACGCGTTATCACCGTATGGATGGTGACAATACCTTGTGGCAACCGGGTACCGATCATGCGGGTATTGCTACCCAGATGGTCGTTGAACGTCGTTTGGAGGCGCAAGGTATCAAGCGCCGTGACATGACTCGTGAAGACTTCGTGGATAAAGTATGGGAATGGAAAGAAGAGTCGGGTGACAATATCACCCGTCAAATTCGTCGGCTTGGTAGCTCGGTGGATTGGTCGCGGGAACGCTTTACGATGGATGATGGCTTGTCCAATGCGGTAAAAGAAGTGTTCGTACGTTTATTTGATGATGGTTTGATTTATCGCGGTAAGCGTCTGGTCAATTGGGATCCTAAATTCCAAACGGCGTTATCAGATTTAGAAGTCGAAAACCACGACGAAAAAGGTAGCTTGTGGCATTTCCGCTATCATTTCACCGATAAAGATATCACTACACAAGACGGCAAAAACTATCTGGTTGTCGCCACCACACGCCCTGAAACTTTACTTGGTGATACCGCCGTTGCAGTTAATCCTAGCGATGAACGTTATGCACACTTAGTTGGCAAAACCATTACCTTGCCGATTACTGGGCGCGTAGTGCCTATCGTCGCTGATGATTATGTCGAAAAAGACTTTGGGACTGGCTGTGTAAAAATTACACCAGCGCATGATTTTAACGATTATGAATTGGGTCGTCGTCATAGCTTACCGCTGATTAATATCCTCGACGAGCGCGCTAATATCTTAGCTGACATGGAGGTCTACGCTGACTTGCAAGTGCGTGAGCCTGCACTTGAGCCTACGCCTGTCGAGTACGCGGGACTTGAGCGTTTTGCGGCGCGTAAATTCCTCGTTGAGCAAGCAGGTGAGCAAGGTTGGCTAGAAGACATCGAAGACTACGCGCTCAAAGCACCGCGCGCTGAGCGTGGTGGTACGATCGTCGAGCCATTTTTGACCGATCAGTGGTACGTCGCCATGAATAAGCTGTCACAGCCTGCGATTGATGCGGTAGAAGATGGCAGCATCGAGTTCGTTCCTGCGCAATATAAAAACATGTATATGGCGTGGATGAACAATCTGCAAGACTGGTGCATCAGCCGTCAGCTGTGGTGGGGGCATCGTATCCCAGCATGGTATGACGATGCCACTGGTGAGATTTATGTGGCGCGCGATGAAGCCGAAGTCCGCAGTAAGTACAATCTAAACGCTGAGGTAACACTGCGCCAAGACGATGATGTGCTTGATACGTGGTTTAGCTCGGGACTGTGGACGTTTAGTACGCTTGACTGGGCAGACGTCAATGCGGATCCACGCGTACTGAAAACTTTTCACCCGACTAGCGTGTTGGTCACTGGCTTTGACATTATCTTCTTTTGGGTTGCGCGCATGATCATGATGACCATGTACTTTGTCAAAAACGAAGATGGCACGCCACAAGTACCGTTTAAAACCGTCTATGTGCATGGTTTAGTACGTGATGGGCAAGGGCAAAAAATGTCTAAGTCCAAAGGTAACGTCCTTGACCCTATTGATCTGATCGACGGTATTGACCTAGAAGCGCTGGTCGAAAAACGCACCAGCAATATGATGAACCCAAAAGACGCGGCCAAAATCGAAAAGCAAACGCGTAAAGAGTTCCCAGAAGGCATCCCAGCCTTTGGTACGGATGCACTGCGCTTTACCTTTACCTCTCTTGCCAGTACCGGTCGCGATATCAACTTTGATCTAAAGCGTGTCGAGGGCTATCGTAACTTCTGTAATAAAATCTGGAACGCCAGCCGCTTTGTACTCATGAACTGTGTAGACAGTGAAGGCAGTGCCAAGCCTATCGATCAAGTGGCAAACCCTGACGTTTGGGAATTACCAGAAAAATGGATCATGAGTCGTTTGAACTCTACCGTTGCCGATATCCATCAGCATTTCGCTCAGTACCGTCTCGATATGGTCAGCCAAGATATCTATGAGTTTATCTGGAACGAGTACTGTGATTGGTACGTTGAGCTTGCCAAAGCCAGTCTGAATGATGACTCGGTATCAAGCGAGCGTAAAGCGCAAATCCGCTACGTGCTCTTGGATGTACTTGAAACCGCCATGCGCTTTACCCATCCGATTATGCCGTATTTGACCGAAGAGATTTGGCAAACCATCGCGCCGCTATTGGGTCGCAAAAATACCGACAGCATCGTAGTCGCTGACTATCCACAGACCGATGCCAGCCAAATCAGTGAGCAGACCGAAGCGGATATGGCATGGCTACAAGAGCTAATCGCTAGCGTCCGTAATATCCGTGGCGAGATGAAACTGGGTAACGCGGTACGTCTGCCCGTGCTACTACAAAATATCTCTAGCGACGAAGATGCGCGTCTATCACGTATCAAAAACCAGTTCAAAGCGCTTGCCAAAGTCGAGAGCTTAGAGATCGTCAAAGAAGGCGATGAGGTGCCGCTATCGTCATCAAGTATGGTCGGTCAGCTACGGGTACTCGTACCGATGAAAGGACTTATCGATCCAACGGCTGAGCTAGCACGTCTAGGTAAGTCATATGATAAGTTGAAAGGTCAAGCCGAAGGTATCGCACGTAAGCTAGGTAATGAAGGCTTTGTCAGTAAAGCACCTGCGGAAGTGGTCGATGCGGAAAAAGCCAAACTGGCTGAGCTAGAAGGGCAGTTGACGGCGATGACGGCGCAGATGGAGCAGTTGAAAGCGTTGTAAATAAAGCGTAAATATTTATAGTAATAAAAAACGCTGTCACAATTGTGATGGCGTTTTTTATTGTTTACTGGTTAGTTCTCTGAATAGCTCTTGATCCTGCAGTATAACTGAATATTTGTGTGCTATTATTTACAGTCTATTAATATGAACTCGAATATATCTATATAAGCTGCAAAAAGTATCGTCAGTAAAGCACCTGCGGAAGTGGTCGATGCTGAAAAGGATAAACTGGCTGAGCTAGGAGGGCATTTGATGGCGCAGATGGAAGAGTTGAAAGCGTTGTAAATATCAAAAGCTTAAAAAATATGGCCCCAGCATCGAAGTCCTTTAATAGGGAGTAAATATGTGATGAATGAGGTAGCGTTTTTTAAAGAGCTTTCTCGGCTTCGTCCCTGACAAAAAATCAGGTATTGGAGTAGATATAAAATGAAAATTGATTAATCAAGGATGGTAAATGTCTATAAAGCTTGAACAATTAGTTCATAAAATAGTACCTGAAGAAACCATACTTTTTTTTGGTTCAGGTGCTACTGTAGAGTCAAATGCTCCTTCAGTAGAAACGATTATATCTGATTTGGGCAAAGACTTTCAGATAAATCCTAAAGGTTATACTTTGGGTGAGATTACTGCGATTATTGAAGAGGACTACAGTCGTCGAGAGTTGATTGATAAATTACAAGATTATCTTAGTAGAACGCAACCTATAGGAGGCATAAAAAACCTACCTCTATACTCTTGGAAAACTCTTTATACTACAAATTATGACAATGTAATTGAAGAGTGCTATAGGCAAAAAAATAAAGATCTTAATGTATATGCATCTAACCACGATTTTAGTGCTCGTTCTTTACCTCAAGTTACTAAATATTATAAATTACACGGAACTATTGAAAAAGATATAGCCTACGGTGACTCATCACGTATAGTTTTAACTGACTTTGATTATTATGAAATTGAAGAGTATAGAGATGCCTTAATTACAAAGCTTAAGTCTGATCTTATTGATTCTCATTTAATAATAATTGGCTATTCATTAAATGATGAGCATATTAAGAAAATAACGAATGAAGCTGTTAAGCGAGGTAAGTCAACTGGTAGCAGTAAAGTTACTTTACTTATTTACAGTGAAGATGAAAATAGAGCTAAAATATGGGAAAGAAGAGGATTTGAAGTTTGCTTTGGAGGTATTAGCGAGTTTTTCAATAAAATGGATGCTTCGAGTTACGGTATGCCTCTAGAAAAGTTGGCACACGATAATACATTCGATACAGTTACTAGTCTTACACCTACTACAAAAATAATATCTGAAGAATTGGTTAAAAGCTCAAATATCAATTTAATGGTTAACGGAAGCCCCGCATCATATTCAGATATAAAAAGTAACTTTACATTTAAGAGGGATGTTTTTAATGATATTAAAAACAGTATAACTAGCACAGAATTTATTTCATATACAATTTTAGGACCTAGTGGGGTAGGTAAAACTACTTTAGCTAGACAATTGTTATTCAGTTTAAATCATGATGGATTTAAATGTTTCGAACATCGAGTTGATTATGACTTTAATTTTTATGACTGGATCGAATACGTAAAAAAACTTATAGAAAATGATGAGAAAGCTGTGCTATTAGTTGATGATGCACATAGTTCCTTGAACGAAGTTATGAAACTGATTGAATACTTAGATCAAGGTAGTATAAAAGTACTTTCCATTCTATTAACATCTTCAAAAGATAGATGGACTTTTAGGACAAAAAATCCAAGCTATTTTAAAAACAATATAAATTACGATATTAAATTATTATCTAACCCAGAGATTGATAGTTTAATAAATGTGGTCGAAAACCATGATTCGATTAGAAAAGTAATTAATAGTAATTTTGATGGTTTTACACGCTCTGAGATTAAGAGAAGATTGAAAGTACAATGTGAATCTGAGACATTCGTATGCCTTAAAAATATATATGCTACAGAAAAGTTTGATGATATTATTCTCAGAGAGTACGCTAACCTTAGTGAAGAGATTCAAGAAATCTACCGTTTAGTATCTGCGCTTGAGTATTGTGGAGTAAGAGTTCATAGACAGTTAGTCACTAGACTTTTGGGTATTGAAGGTAAAGTTATATCACATTATTTAGATAGTTTGATTGATATAATATATGAATACAATATTGATAAGAAGGAGGGGATATATGGCTGGAAAGGAAGGCATCCTGTAATTACTAAAATAATAATAGATTACAAATTCCATGATAAGTCTGAGTTGTTTGATTTAATTGAAAGAGTTGTAGATAATATTATTCCTGCTTATGATATTGAAGTAAGAAGCCTAAAAGAGCTGTGTAATTTCGAGACTGGGATACCCTCATTAAAAAGTAAAGTCGACCAAAATAGATTGCTTAGGAAAATAATATCTATGGTACCTAGTGAAAGAATACCTAGGCATAGATTGATTAGGAATTTAGTAGAAATCGATGATTTTGAGAATAGTGAGGCTGAAATAAAAGTATACGAAAATGACTTTGGAGGTAGGGATCCTACTATATACAGATATAGGACTAAACTAAAAGTCGAAAGAGCTTTAAAAACTAAAGGTATAATGGATGAGGATAGAAATGCAATTTTGTATAAAGCAGTTGATGATTTGATAATTTATATTAATCACTTTCCTAATAATAGGTTTTTACTGAAAGAAATGTGTAGCCTTGGAGTTATAATAGCTCAAAGGACAGGCAATGTAGAATGGCTTGAGCAAGGTTTATCTTTATTGAAAAATGCTGAGATTATCACCCAGGATCCTGAAGTTACAAGTTATGTTTCTAAATTTGAAAGCAGGCTTGAAAAATTATAAACATTAAAAATATATTTAATATTTTTTTAATGTTTAATTCTTCTATTTCAAAAAAACCGCTCCAGCTCGTGCTGTTAGCGGTTTTTTAATGTCAGTTATTAGTCTATTATCTTTAAAGGAATAAAAATCTAACGTAAGGAACACCATGAACCATCTCACTGTCGGACAACGCGCGCCTTTAAGCAATCTTGCTATTGACGACACCGCACCCATCACGCTCAAGTTTACCCGACAAAGTCCAATAGAGATGGACATCAGCTGTTTTGCCTTAGATGCAGCGGGCAAATCAAGCTTATGCGTTATGAGTCGCAGCCGGCAGCAGACAAGAGCCTAAATACTTAAATCAATTCTTCTTACGTTGTTTGTTATTTTGCAGCGGATATACTAACTGCGCCACAAAGCCCTCTGGTATCTTTGTATTGGCTGTCGTACCGTATTTTTTGGGTAAATGGTCTGGTAGATGAGCAGTTTTGAATAGCACATCATAAATAGGCAGAAAAGCGGCAAAGTTTTTGTCCCATGCTTCTTTTTCTGAGGAATGATGCCAATGATGGAACTCTGGCGTTGCAAGTAGCCAGCGAAAATACGGAAAACGGAACCGTACGTTGGCATGAATAAAAATGGCATGAAAAGAGATAAACACCAAATAAGCATAAGTTGCCGCTGGAGAGAAGCCCATAAACAATAAGGGAATATAACCGACAAAACGATTCACAATTAGCTCAAATACATGCACCCGACTTGCCGCCAGCCAGTCCATGTGATGCGAAGAATGATGCACGGCATGTATGCGCCATAGCGACGGGACTTTGTGCATAGTGCGATGAATCCAGTAACTAAAAAAGTCCACTATGATCAAAATCTCTATAAATTGCAGCACTAAAGGCTGACCACTGACCAGCTGATGCCATGAGGGATTGAGCCATTGGTTAAATAAAATCTGCGCTGGAATGATGGTAAAAAAACTCAATAACTGAATACCTAAATGGCTAAACATGAAGTATTTAATGTCCGTTACCCAGCCAGATCGCAATAGCTTTTGTTCTTTATATTTGGCATAAAACCGCTCCATAGGTATAAACACTAATGCGGAAATCACTAGAGTCAAAACAAAATAATCCAAGCCTGCATATAGACTACGCTCATAGTAATTGGGCTCGATCTGTCCTGACGCGAGCAGCGCTGCCAAGGCATTGAGTAACATACCCGCCATGCCCCAGCGCTTAGACGGATTGCGTAGTAGACTAATAACACCCGACACAAAGCCAATAACCACACTGGCAAACAATAGGCCTCGTAAAATATTGGCATCATATAAGGGTCTAAAATCTGGTGTGGTAAGCAGATTGGGGAATAAAAAACACAAAGCAGCAAGCGTGGCAAGTATGCCTAAAGACAGCGCAATAAAGGCAGACACTTGCCCTGAGCCTTTTTTAATTTCACGGTCTTCAAAGTGTTGTCGGAGTAATTTGCTCATAGTTTTAATTTGCTGATGCGATTTGAGTTTAATCTAGCATTGTTTAGCGCAAATGAGTATATTATTTACTCGACATTATTAGATAAATACTGTGGATTTTCATGATATCTGCGAGGTAGCCATTATTGATTAACAGCTCACCCTTAGGCGCTTAAATTCAGTTTTCATTCTGCTTGCCTAGAGCAAAAAGACCGCTACAATATCATGCTGTAGCGGTCTTTTTACTTAGAATTTAATACATTTATAAATTTTTAAAGTGTTGGATAAGCTTCTCTTAATGCTGTAAGAATTTGCTCTTTAGCGGCTTCATTGTAGTAAGCGCACTCATTAGTATCCGCTGTAGATAAGTTAGCAAACCCACCCTTAGTATAATAACCTTCGTATACTAAATTATCAAAATTTACAAGAGCCTCAAATTCTTGGTCTTCATCTGCTACTCTGTTAGCAGCCCAAGGAATACCTGCCCATATACCTCGAATAGGATTTAGATCTAAAACTCTAACTTCATCTTCGAAATTACTACTAGAGCCAAGTCCATCGAAGGTTATAAAGTCTAAATTATTATTTATAGATCTTATAGCTTTACAGCTTGCAGCTCCTGTAAAAGTTCCTCTTGAAAAGGGCAAATTGTTCAAATTGTCGACGAGAGCATTAGGGAAGTCTTCTTCATCAATGTTGTATGACAATACATCCCCTATCTTTAGGCCAGATATAGACTTGTCATTGAATGTAAGTATACTTCTAAAACCATTATTGAACTGCTGTATGAGCTGGTTTCCTCTTACAGTCGTACCTAAAACCTCAAACTTGAGTCTATTATTATCTATAGTATATGGTGCTGTTTCTATAGCTGTCCCTTGACGCGTAAGTATGAAGGACGGACCAGTTGCATTTAAGAAATTCACGCTTTGTTGATAGTTTCCTGTTTTATATAGGGACTCAAAATATAAAGCAACACTAGTTGTCAATGAATTAAACGTCGTCAATGATACGTTCTCAAGCTTGTCATTATTATCTAGATCAAACTCAAAATTATAACCAATTAGTCCATTGCTATTACTAGTAGCAGGTGGTTGAAAAGAATCTTCTGGTGAGGTAGGCGTAAGCGTAATAGAAACAGGTGATAAGGGAAGCTCATTAAAATTCCCGCCCACATCACTATTATTTAGATCTATTTCACCATCACTATCAATAGTTCCTACTTCGATACAATTACCATTATTGATTTGGTAAGTACCATTTTGTGCCAAGGCAGGAATTTGAATGGCATTGAATGTAACCGAATATGGATGAGAAGATAAGGTTAAAGGCGTATTAAAAGGTACTTTGATACTAAACTTACCTTCGCTATCAGCCCCACCAGCACTAAAGAAACTGCCTCGCCCTGTTATCTGACCAGCAAAGTCATCTTTAACATACGGTTTTTTAGTTTTGGCATCAATTACACAGCCTTCTAATAATGCATAATATTCTCCAATAGGAATGTCGAGGTTCCATAACGTAAAGTGAGAGACTTGTCCTTTATAACTACCATCTGTCTGACGAGTAGCGACACCTTCTTTCACCCAAACAGTTTGCTCTTCATCGTAATACCACAAAGGAATAGAAGGTAGGTTTTGGTCAGTTGATACTTTAGGATAAACTAAAGTGGCCTGAGTACCTTTCTTGAGATTAAGCGCTGCGCCTGTAGCAGGGTCAGTGAGCTTGACGTCAATGACACCGACGGTGACCAGATCTGTCTGCTGACTGCCATCACTATTTTGTCCGGCAAAAGGCTGCGCAAAGGACTGTGCCCCTGCGATAGAGTCTGGATTGTAATAGTTGGCAGCGATATTGACTGTACCTGTGTAGCTGCTGCCATCTGCTTTGATGATACTATTTGCGGGAATGCTTATCTTAGCGCCTGATACTTGTAGTTCACTAATACCTGCACTGGTGGCGAAGGCGTTTGTGACTTGGTCGGCTGTCAAGGTAATGTCTAATTTATGCGAACGTTTAGGCGCTACTTTGAATTCACGTGCCATCGTCAAATAGCCTGTCTTACGTACTAAAATCACAGCATCAGACTTTAGCTTATCTAAGCTCAATGAATAAGCGCCAGAGCTATCGGTAGTCACCGCACTTTTACCGATTTTGACTTCAGCACCTACCACAGGGCTGCCATTAGCATCTTTTATCGTACCGCTGATACGCTGTTGTTGAGTGTTTGTGTCAGGTTTGTTGGGCTGAGCGACTGTATCGTTGTCATCACCACAAGCCGTTAAGCTCAAAGCAGCAAACAATATACTGGCAGTTAGGGTGTTAAATTTGGTCATAAGGGGGTCTCTAATTTAGACAGGGTTTTAATTCATGTTTGGAATTTGGTGGTTTTAATTTATGCGATTTATTGAGTAGTGCACGGTTGAGCGCATTTTTATAAAAAATATCTTGATAGTGATTAAGAACTAAACGAGCTGTTTGTATGGACAGTTACTATCGCACATAATCTAGTAACAAAAGGATTATGCCTTATAGTTCAACAATATTCTAGTAGTTAGGATGGAGGATAACTATTGTTTTGTTAACCATAAGAGCTGGGTTCGAGAGAGATATTAAATGATGATCTGTCAGTGCAAAAATGACATAAAAATGCAAAAATAATATTGAGCCGTTTTAAAGGTTATAGCATGCTCTACTAAGTCGTAGAGGTAATTTTGCTAGCGTTATTATCGCCTCAAAACAAACATCTTGACCCTTACCTATAACAAATCCCTTTGACGAAGCTATCACCATGACCGAAAAGAAAGCGTTTTATTATCGACCAAAGACCAATCAATCCAACAGCCCTACAGTGCGCTGGACGTTTGTAACGCTTGGCTGGATATTTTTTATTTTGGGCATTATTGGCGTGTTATTGCCCGTAATGCCGACCGCGCCCTTTATACTACTGGCGGCGGGTTGCTGGGCACGTAGCTCGCGGCGCTTTCATTTTTGGCTGATCAATCATAAATATTTTGGGAAGTTCGTCCGTGATTGGGAAGATCGCCATGCCGTACCGCTGTATGCCAAGTGTCTGGCGACAATTATGATGGCGTTATCGACAGCAATGTTATTTTATCGTTTACCCAGCGACATGATGTGGGTTGCATGGCTGGTAGCCACGGTGTGTAGTGGGGTTGCGGTCTATTTGTTCCGTTTGCCAAACGCTTAAAAAGCTATAAAATTAAGGCTAAAAATAGAAAAAAACGACCTTTAGTTACACGAAATGTCAGATAAGGCTTGCGCTACTAGAATGTACCCCTTATAATACGCCCAAGCTTAAGAGCAGTTCTGCACCAAATCATTACCTCGTAGTATTAGTTATAATCCTTCGTTTTAATATTTATCGTTCAGTAGCTATTTGCAAGCGTTACCGGTCACTAGGCCATTAATAAATTAAAAAGTAGGATTATCAATATGTCAGATACTCAAAAAGGTACAGTTAAGTGGTTCAACGAAGCTAAAGGCTTTGGTTTTATCGCTCCAGAAACTGGCGCAGACGTTTTTGCTCATTACAGCGAAATCACTGGTTCAGGTTTTAAAACTTTGGCTGAAGGCCAAGAAGTTGAGTTCACTGTAACTCAAGGTCAAAAAGGCCCACAAGCCCATAACATCGTTGCTATCTAATTTGTCTTTATAGACAACTAGAGCAAGATGAAAAAAAAGCGAACCTTCGGGTTCGTTTTTTTTCGTCTATTGTTTATGTTTATCGCCTATGACTTATGATAAATGCTTTGATAATAAGACATTAAGCAAGGTTTTAGAGTAAAAATGCCTACGATTGTGATGATAGTCGTAGGCATTTTTGGTTTTGGTGTTTAGTCAGTAACTGTTTTAGAGTGAAGCAATCCCTATATTAATAAGTCCGCCGCCAAGAATAAGCCAAGCAAACATAATGGCACCCAAGATAAGAGGTTTTACGCCAGCTTGCTTGATAGCGCCTAGGTGGGTGGTGAGTCCCAATGCAAACATAGCCATGGTCAGCAAGACGTCATCTAGCATAACCATACTACGCTCAAAATTCTGAGTCATTGGCACCCACGTGTGCAATACCACAATAAGAATAAAAATAAAAGCGAACCAAGGTACTTTGACCTGTTTGGCACGCATAAGTAGGGTTTGTTTTTCAGGATTTTTGCCCGCGCCTTTGGTTAAGGCAAAAGATAGTACCAGTAAGAATGGCGCAAGCATCATCACCCGAATCATTTTGGAAACCACCGCAGTATTACCAACGTCAGTACTGATCGCATTACCGGCTACCACGACTTGTGCCACCTCATGAATGGTTGAGCCGGTATAGATACCGTATTGTTGGGCACTCAGCCAAGGTTGTAACCAGCCAAGATGATAGAGGAAAGGGTAGAGCAGCATGGCAATCGTGCCAAAGACTACCACCGTCGCGATAGCAATCGTTACTTTATGGGCTTCAGCTTTGACAACTGGTTCAGCTGCAATCACCGCCGCGGCTCCGCAGATACTAGCACCTGAGCCAATCAATAAAGTGGTTTGCTGATCGATCTTTAACCATTTTGTACCCAGCCAATAAGTGAGCAAAAATGTCGATGTTAGCACCAAGGCATCAGCCATCACCGCTGGCATACCGACACTGGCCACTTGGGTCATCGTCAACTTAAAGCCATAAAACATAATAGCGAGGCGTAGAATTTGCCCTTTGGCAAAGCATACTCCCGCATTCAAGCGCTCAGCTAAATGAGGATAAATGGTATTGCCCAATAGCATACCAAGCAAAATGGCCAATGTTAAGGAAGACAAACCAACGATGCGTCCGTTCGACCACGTCGCCAGACTCGTATTTAACCATAGACAAAATACACTACCGCTCAGCACGACAAACAACCCTGCCAAATGTCGGTTGTTTGGAACATAATGATTCACTGATTGGGCAAAAGCGTGCATAGCGTACGCATCCTATTATTGATAATCAAAATAAGCATAAGCTTATGAATAGACAGTATAAGCCAAGCTGATTTATAATAAAAACAGATTAATAAGATACAAGCTATCGAAAAAGTAGGTTAATAATTGGTTTTTAATATTAAGTGATTTTTTAAATTTATAGTTTGTATAGGATGTTAGAAAGATTATGAAAAAGCCCATGCAGACGCTACCGAAAATTACCCTCAAGCAATTGGCGGTATTTGTTAGTATTTATCAGACAGGTAGCACCAGCCGTGCCAGTGAAGAGATGCATCTATCACAGTCTGCGGTGAGTAGCGCGTTGACTGAGCTCGAGTCAAGGTTGCAAATGCCCTTGTTTGAACGGGTCGGGCGCAGGCTTAACCAACATCCCAACGCCCATCCCGTGTATGTACAAGCGCAAGCGATCTTGGGGCAATCATTAACGCTAGAGCATTATCATAAATATCAAGCAGGACAGATTCATATTGGTGCGAGTACCACCATCGGCAACTATGTATTGCCGCCGCTACTTGCCAAGCTATATGAGGTGCTACCGGATGCCAATGTCGATGTCTACATTGCTAATACGCAAGAGGTGGTCAGCGAGGTTGAGCAATTAAACATCGATATTGCTGTGGTCGAAGGCATGCCGCGTCCGACTGATATAAAAGTCATCGAGCAGCGAGAGTGGCGCACCGATACCTTGATGGTATTTGCTAAACACCATAGCAAATGGTTGGCAGGATTGGTCAACTATGACAAGGACGAGCATTGTTATTTGTTGACGATCGAGCAATTGGCACAGCTACCTTTATTGGTAAGGGAGGCAGGTTCGGGGACACGGCAGATTATCGATGAGCAGTTACTAAAGCACTTACCCGATCCAAAAGTGGTCATGGCTATTCAACAGTCAGAGGCCATCAAGCGTATGGTTAGTGCCGATATTGGGCTTGGCTGTCTGTCACAACACGTTATCGAGGCAGAGCTAGCAGCAGGGAAGTTGGTACAAGTAAAAATAGCCGGTATCGATTTGTCACGCACATGGTGGCTAGTTTGGCACAAAGCCCGCCATCAAAGCCCGATTTGGCAGACCTTTATTGATATTATTGAATAGGATAATAAATAAGTTAGGGCTAAAATGAATGAGCTAAAAAAAGCGCCCCGTAGATTGCTCACCGATGCGCTTTTTATCAACTTATACAAACCATTTATCAAAACGATATTTGGGTTCAGGTTAGCTGCGTTTTGATACGGGCTTGTCAAGTCTAACGACTAAACTGTCACAGGGGACGTTTGGCAAAATATTATCTGCTGTGGCACCGCTGAGCCATGCGACGATACCATGACGCTCATGGCGACCGATGACCAGAAGATCAACGTCATGCTTATGGCAATAGTTGACGATACCTTCGCTACTAGAGATGGCGGTGGTTACCTCGGCATTAACGGCAGTTAAGCCATTGCGCTCTAAGAATTGTGCCAATTTGGCTCGTGCCTCTTGGCAGCGCTCATCGTCAATCTGGTCATATAAGCTTGATGCGGGCACCAACTCATAACCAAAACCGACCATGGTGTCTTTGACAATGTGCAGTACAGATAGCTTAGAACCGGGGCGGTTATCGACGATCTGTTTGGCTTTTTGTGCCACTGTGTCGGCATCAGATAACAAGTCGGTGACCAGTAAAATATGTTGGTAACTCATGAGGTGCTCCTCGTAGCAAGTAGTCTTAACTATAGCACTACTGATGGCTGCTGTTAAGTAATGTCGGCGTACTTTTAAACGGTTGCGGTGTCGTGCTTCCTAGTTGTAGTATCAGCACTGTTCTTTCTGCTGTCACTGTCTTGACTTCTCAATCTGCCAACCCCATCTATTAGCGCTAGACCAATTGTTTTCATGACTAGCGTTTGCCACTATAAAAACCAATACATCACACCTTTTGACCATTCTATTTACTCTGAATTGCAGGGTGCTATTTACCTAATAAGCTATAAGGATAACTATGACTGACACGCCATTTATTGCGGATTTAACGCTACATCCAGCGTTTGAGCTGATTGAGCATCGCCACATTGAGGCGCTATCGATGGATGTGCTGATCAGTCAGCATGTTAAGACTGGGGCGATGCATTACCATTTGGCGCATCCGAGTGATGAAAATGCCTTTTTGGTTGGCTTTCGCACTCAGCCAATGGATTCAAAAGGTGAGGCGCATATTCTAGAGCACGTGGCTTTATGTGGCTCTGAGAAATTCCCTGTACGTGACCCATTTTTTTCGATGATTAAACGCTCATTGAACACGTTTATGAATGCGATGACGGCTGCCGATTGGACGGCGTATCCGTATGCCACGCAAAATAAGAACGATTATTTTAATTTACTTGCCGTTTATCTTGATGCGTCATTTTTCCCTAATATCCATCCGCTTGATTTTGCCCAAGAAGGCATTCGTGTCGAGTTAGACGAAAATGATAAGCCGCAGTTTAAAGGTATCGTCTTTAATGAGATGAAAGGCGCGATGAGTGGCGAGATTGACCAGCTCTATCATACGGTCGCCCATCATTTGTTCCCAACGACGACCTATCATTATAATTCAGGTGGCGATCCTGCTGATATTCCTGACTTGACCCATCATGAGCTGGTTGAATTTCATCAAAGCCATTATCACCCATCAAACAGTGTGATTATGAGCTTTGGTAATATTCCAGTCGCTGAGACGCAAGCGAAAATCCATGAAGATGCCTTGATTCAATTTGAAGCTGGCAAAAAACACGTCTCGCGTCCAGAACAGCGTCTGTCTGCACCGATTAGCGCGGTCGATACTTATACCGCTGACGAAGCCGGTCCTGACCAAACCCATCATGTGGTGGCGTGGTTATTGCCATCAATTACCGATCCAAAGCAGCGTTTAGCACTGCGTCTACTAGAAGGCGTACTGGTTGAGCATGCTGGCTCGCCATTGCGCGCGTATTTGGATAGCCATCCACTTGGTAAAGCGCCAAGTCCGCTATTGGGACTCGACGACAGTCATTATGAAATGGTCTTTTATACCGGTCTGCGTGGTTCAAACCCTGAGCATGCCGAAGCGGTAGAGCAGGGGATTATTGATTTGCTTAAACAGGTCGCGAGCAAACCGATTGATGATGAAACCATTGAAACCATTTTGCATCAAATTGAGATTGATCAGCGCCATATCGGTGGTGATAGCATGCCGTATGGTTTGAATCTCATGCTAGAAGGCTTTAGCACGGCGATTCATGATGGCAACCCTATCGACGTCTGGGAAGTTGACGAGCATTTGCAGTGGCTACGTGAGCAAGTAAAAGATGCGCAGTGGTTACCGAATTTAATCAAGACTCATTTACTCGATAATCAGCATCGTGTCCGTGTCACTATGACGCCTGACAGCGAAAAAACTGCCCGCCTTGCAGCAGCTGAGCAAACCCGTCTTGATACCATTGCGATGGATTTGACCGCTGATGATAAAGCTATCTTAAAACAACAGGCTTTAGATTTGGCAGCGCGCCAAGCAGCACCTGATGACTTAAGCCTATTGCCAAAAGTTGGCTTAGAAGATGTCCCAACCGATATCAGCTTTAAGCAAGGCACGCAAAAACAAGTAATTTTAAGCGGGAAAGACAGTACCTTATTTGAATATGAGGCAGGTACCAATGGTTTATACTATTATCAAATAATTGTACCGTTGACCGATGCGATTGGTAATCAGAACACCAGCGAGCTACCCGTTAATGAGGTAATCAATCATCCATTGTTGCCTATTTACCTGAGTTTATTGTCAGAACTGGGCACGGATTCGCTAAGCGCTCATGAGATGCAAGCTAAGCAAGCGGCGCATTCATCAGGGGTGACGGCGCGTATCAGTCAGCGCACCAACATCGATGACAGCCAAGCGATTAGCAGCTACTTTGTTGTGGCAACGCGTGCGCTCAATCGTAAACCTGAAGCGATTGATTTGCTCAAAGAAGTCATGGAGCATAGCGTCTTTAGTGAGCATGACCGTATCAAAGAAATCTTGCAGCAGCGTCAAGCAGGTTGGCAATCAAACCTTGCCGGTTCAGGGCATTCGTATGCGATGCAAACTGCCAGTCGCGGCATGAGTCGCCAAGCGCAGTTAGAGTATGTGCGCAGCGGTCTGCCAGCACTAAACGCGCTAAAAGACTTCTTAGCCCATGCCAGTACGGATGATGCACAGTGGGATAAATTGGCAACCAGTTTGATGGATTTACATCAACGTTTAATCAGTTTACCTAAGCACGCAGTTATTATCTGTGAAGCCGAGCAAACCGAACGCTTAAGTAACTTAATCGTTGATAGCTGGAAAGACAGCCAAGCGCCAAAGATTGCGGAAAAAATCACAAACTCTGATGCGGGTATTGAAGACAATATCCCAAGCGAGTTTGCCGAGTTGCAACTTGATGCGGCGTTAAATGGCGAGACAGACGCGGTCAAAGCACTAGAAAGTGGTGTGGCACTCGATGTTGAAGATTTGGCGTGGCTAGTTCCGACCAATGTCTATCATAATGCTAGCGCATATACCGTGCCAGCAGCTGACCATCCTGATACCGCTGCCTTGATGGTATTAGCGCCTTATCTGCGTAATGGTTACTTGCATAGTGCTATCCGTGAGCGCGGCGGTGCTTATGGTGGCGGTGCAGGCTACGATGCCAATGCTTGCGCCTTTAAGTTCTTTAGCTACCGCGATCCGCAGTGTGCTGAAACCTTTGCGCATTTTGATGCCAGTATCGAATGGTTATTAAATGAGCCGCAAACCGATGAGCAGTTGGAAGAAGCCATCTTAGGCATTATCTCAGGTATGGATAAACCAGGCTCTCCAGCAGGCGAAGCTATCAAAGCTTGTTTTGCTGATTTGCATAATCGCGGTGCAGACTGGCAACGTAAAATGCGCGCATCAATATTAGCCGTCACTATCGATGACATACAACGTGTGGCTAAGCAATATTTGCAAGGAAAGGATCATGTTCGTGCAGTATTAGCACCTTATGATAAAGAGGCAGCGGTTAAAGAGCTTGGCTTTAAGGTTTGTAAGATTAAAAGCTAGTTTTTAACTTATCGTGAAATCAGTCATAGCAAATTATTGACTGTATAAAAAAACCGCCGCTTTCAATATTTACATTGAAAGCGGCAGTTTTTATTGCCGGTAAGTATTTTTAAAAGCTGTATTAATAACGCTTAATGGCTTGGTCTTTGCCAATCAACTCTTGATGAATGGGAAAGTTCTCATGGTTATCGTATTGCTGACGGTCGGCAAAATAGCTTTTTAAAGTGCGGCGCACGGCTTCAAAGGCAAGCTTATCCCACGGAATATCTTCTTCGGCGAACAAAGCGCAGTCCAGACTTTCAGAGCCAATACCGTAAGCACCGTCTTTTAGTTCGGTGATGTAGATACTATAAATTTGCCCGATATCAGGGATGTCATATAAACAATATAAGTGCGGATTGGTGACCACCGCTTCCGCTTCTTCAAAGCTCTCACGCGCAGCACCTTCCGCCATTGTTTCACCATTTTCCATAAAGCCTGCGGGCAGCGTCCATAAGCCATATTGTGGCTCAATTGCGCGGCGACATAGCAGCACACGTTGCTTATGCACGACCAATGAGCCACAGATGACTTTTGGGTTTTCGTAGTGAATGTAGCCGCAATTCGGGCAGACCAAACGCGGTATATTATCAGTGGCCGGTATTTTACGTTCAGCCTCGTGGCCACATTGTAGACAATAGCGCATATAAACTGCCTTGTTATTATGATGAGAAAGGATGGGGGTGTAATGTAATTGCTAGCACTCAGTTTGTTTGTATCGATATCATGGTGGATTGATTATACTCAAGGTTAAGCGTCATTCCACAAGAGTGCTATAAATAATCGTTATTACCTTAAGATAGCACACATTTTCGTGGCACAGAATGATGATAACAGTAACGCATCATTTCACTTGCAGTGACGTTGCCTAATTCTATTAACCAAACGGCCTCAAGCAATTCTGATGATACAAATAAGCAGTCACATAAATAGCATGCAGTTGACAGGCGATTGCGCTAATCTAGATTCAGAGATTATTTTAGGTTTTTAGTTAGGGCGTGTCCTCAATTCAAGCGATTGTACCTAAATGGGCTAAAAATGGCTAAATTTTGCTAAACATCGTCAAATATAGTCAGTGAGAAGTAATATCGATATCAGCAGTACCGTAGCGATTTTAGGATATGGTGACAAGGCTTTATACCGATAAAAATACAAGGCAATTATAATGGCAACACCCAAGCAGTCTGCACCTTTTAGTGAATTGTCAGTCGCTGTACCCACTTTTATTCGTCATCCGACGCTGAGACAGTTGGCAGAACGGGTGCAGCATGAAACCTTAAACGCGGTGACCAGTCCAGCGATGTACAACTCTCAAAATACCTCGCGCAGTGCTCGTATCTTAGACAGTCTGTATCAGACACCGATAGCTGATGCCTCAGTCTTGGTTGCTATCACTCATGAGCGTCATCCTAAGCTGCTCTTGACGCGCCGTGCAGCTCATATGAACAGTCACGCTGGCGAAGTATCCTGTGCTGGTGGCAAGTATGAAATAGGCGATGGCAATAACGTCATCACCGCGCTGCGTGAAGCTTGCGAGGAGACGGCGCTACCACCAAACAAAGTCCAACTACTTGGTCAACTGCCTATCCAAACCTCCAAAAGCGGCATGAGTGTCCGTCCTATTGTGGCGCTCATTGCGCCGGGTCTGGTATTGGTGCCTGAGATGGGTGAGATATCGCGCATCTTTTGGGCAGATTTTGAAGCGCTGCTCACACAGCCGACAGTAGAGTATGCGATAGAGTATACGATGCAAGAGGAGACTGCGACCATCCTTACGCCCAGCTGGCAAGTGGATGGTGAGACGGTTTGGGGGTTGACAGGACGCGTCATCGCCAGTTTGTTAGAAACGGGGTTTGATCGACAATTGGAATGGTACTACCGTATCCAAAATGAACAAGCGCAAAACGTAAGGCAGTAAGAATGAGCGGCTGATAACTTCTCACCCAAAACCATGAGTAAACCTATCCGTTATAGATTGATTATAATGAGTGTCGAGGCGATTGATAATGCTTTCACCTATTCTAATGACTACTTATAATAGTCATCGTTTTTCTTAAGCCACCAATTCATATTGTCTTGGCGTTTGGCACGGAAGGCTTCTAACTTATGCGCTACGGCTTGATTGTGCTGTCTGGCAGTGTCAAGAGCAAAGAGAATCGGCACCGAAGATAAGACGCCAAAGCGTATCTTTGATTTGGGCAAATCTAAGCCATCACCGATATCATCGCCGACTAGAGTGCGAGTCACGCTGGCATTGACCATCTCGACGAAGCGCCCGCGACGATTGTCTTCACCCATCAGCTGACGAGGCAAATCGTGCAAGGCTTTTGCTAGTGGTTGTCCCATCTTAAAGTCAAGCTGTTGAATGGATAAATAGGTATATAACCACTCCCAGCACGCTGCTTCATCTGTTGGCAAGCGCTCTAAATCCACCCCCATCCAGTAACTCGCAAGATTCCATAAATGTAAAATACCTTCCGCCTCCTCGGGACTGATGCGTGCGCCCAGTAGTCGTAGGCCGCGCATTATCAACAACGAAAACTGCAAATGGGTGGCGATCATATCGGTCTGGTTGATGGGCAGACCCCAATAAATCGTATTCCAGCTGCCATCGGGGTTATGATGCTGATCGGCACTCGGTATGACGCCCTTAGCAGCATTGCCTTTACCTTTTAATAAATTCTGCCGTACCAATGTATGAATTTGCCGCACCTGAATAGATTGCCGCCAGCCTTCAGAGCCAATCGCTAGTACTTGGTCGATAGGCTTGCGGCCGTTAGCTATGTGCGCAGTGACTTGTGGATGTTCAGAGACGGCTAAGATATAAGCATAGGTACGCATCAAACGCGGCAGCGCATCGTGCATCAAAGCGCCGGTCTGAATGAGTGGCAAGGAGAGGGCAGGGATACTATAGCCTGCCATCAGCGCGACGTTGCGTAATAGCCAAATCAGCATCAATGGATAACGGCGATAGGCGACTGCCCCAATGTGCGCAAGCTTGGGATCGAACCAAGCAGGATGGCCACTGAATTGCTCAGTTAAGGCGTTAAACGCAGGGTTATCTATCAGATTGGTATCAAATTTTGCACTGCGATCATTAATAATGAATTGCTGTAAAGGTTTGGCAAAACGAATGCCATCAGCGGCTAAAGTATCTGCCAACGGATCGCCAATATCGTAGCCTGCCACTATCTCGTCTAATAAATCTTGCGAGATTACAAAGTCCTTTGGTAATAAATAACGCTTGATGCGCTTTAAAACCTGTAAGTCGCTATGATCGTCGATAGCAGTAGTACGACCATGACGCTGGTAAGAAGATGCCGACTGACGATGGGTGTCTGAATTCAAACCATTGTACTTTTTGTCCATATTTGTCTCTACACCCATCCTCTATCGCTTGCATCTGTTACTTATCGATTCCCTTATTGCCCGTCAATCGTATTAATGACGGGTCAAATCTACCGAAGTGCTGTTGATGTCTTCTTTTAGCGTTGCTTTGAGCATCATGTAACCGGCGATACCAGAAACAATTGACCCCATGATAATACCTAAACGCTCATCAAATAATGGAGTGTCGCCTGCGAATGCTAAGCCACCGATGAATAAACTCATGGTAAAACCAACCCCACATAGTAAGGCGGCACCATAGATTTGTTTAAAGTTCATGCCTCGTGGCATGGTTGAGATGCCAAGTTTAAAGATTAACCAGCACATAATCATAACTCCTAACTGCTTACCGATGAAGAGACCAGCAGCGATACCCAGCGGTACCGAGTGGAACAGTTCAGCGAAGCCTGCACCCTTCAGCGAGATACCCGCGTTGGCAAAGGCAAACAACGGCAAGATACCAAAAGAGACGGTATTTTGTAGATCATGCTCCAGCTCTTCTAATGGCGAATGCTCAGGATCAGTACGATCAAACATTGGAATAAATAGAGCCAACACTACACCTGCCAACGTCGCATGAATACCAGATTTGAGTACCGCAATCCACATAATCACACCGATGAGTAGATATGGGGTGATGCTCGTCACGTTGCGACGATTGAGGAGGTATAAAAACGGCAGACATAAACCAGCGACGGCTAAAGAGCCCAATGACAAGTCACTGGTATAAAATAAAGCGATGATTAAAATGGCGCCAATATCATCAAAAATAGCAATAGAGACTAAGAACACTTTTAATGAGTTAGGAACGCGATTGCCCAAAAGACTTAAGATACCCAAAGCAAAAGCAATGTCCGTCGCGGCAGGGATTGCCCAGCCTTTCCAAAAATCAGGTTCATTATAGTTAAAGAGCAGATAGACAATGGCGGGCATAATCATGCCGCCCAGCGCCGCTCCAGCGGGCAGGATAATTTGCTTAACGTTAGAGAGTTCACCAATCAAGACTTCACGCTTGAGCTCAAGCCCGACTAAGAAAAAGAAAATCGCCATCAGACCATCGTTGATCCAATGATGCGCATCCTTAGCAATGCCAAAGTCGCCGATGCGAATGGATACGGGGGCGTGAATAAAAGCCTCGTACCAAACGTTGAGAGGTGTATTGGCAATGATCATTGCAGCAATGGCAGCCAATGCTAAGACGATACCGCCTGCTGCCTCAAATTCGAAAAATGCTTTGATTCTTTTTATTGCCATATCATCCTCATTTACTAAATACAATTTGCTAAATAATTCAATAACCTCAAGTGTCTATACTGGCAACTTTGACGCTGGCGCAGCTAGATGCTAACAGTTTCTCATAATCTCATTCAGATAGACAACAAAATCCGTCAAACTGAAACCATAAAACTATCTTACGCTCGCAATAATAGCGAAATGACAGTGGAATAACAGCAATATGGTGAAAGGCAGGACGGAAATAAGCTATAAAATCTGCTGTCAATAAAATATTATTCTTAAAGATTTCAGTAACCTGTTAGACAAATCTAGCAGACTTTGTTACGTTTTTGGCTTTTTTTAGTCTTTTATCTCTATAATGAGTGGCATTACGTGCACACAGATGCTCTTGCGCACGCGGTTATTTAGGCGCTTTTTGCCTGTTTGATTGCGGTGTTCTTACTCTCGATTTCACTTTTATTTTTAGGGTTGTTTTCTACAGATTGTTTTCTAAAGTTTGTTTCTCTTTTTATCCTCAATGTTGAAGGTCGGCGTCATGGACTTATCCCTCTCGTTAGAGATTATTTTAATGCTCACTGCTGTGGCAGCGTTGGCAGGCTTTATTGATGCTATCGCAGGTGGCGGTGGCTTATTGACTATCCCAGCCATGCTACTGGCGAATATTCCGCCAGTGCTCACGCTAGGTACCAATAAGCTACAAGCGGCTTCAGGCGCATTGGCTGCTTCCATCACCATGATTAGAAAAGGGGTCGTCAAGCCGCAACGTATCAAAGTCGCCATTATTGCGGCTTTTATCGGTTCGGTTATTGGGACTATCGCCGTACAGATGTCACCGCCTGACTTGCTCGAAAAGCTCATTCCTTTCTTAATTGCCGCGATCGGTATCTATACCTTGTTTGCACCTAGGCTTGGCGAAGTAGAAGCGGCACCGCGCATCTCAGAAGGCAAATGGCAAAAAGTCGTTGCACCCTTAATTGGTTTTTACGATGGTTATATCGGTCCGGGCACCGGCATGTTCTTTGCGTTAGGTAATGTAGCACTGCGTGGGCGTCAGATCATCGAAGCAACAGGCGCGGCGAAAGTTTTGAACTTATCGACCAATATTGGCTCGCTGATTTTCTTTATTTTGGGCGGCAATGTCTTGTGGAAAGTAGGACTGGCAATGATGGTGGGACAGACGATCGGCGCTTATTTTGGCTCGCATATGGTCGTCAAAGGCGGTAGTAAGCTGATTCGTCCGATGATTGTGTTGGTCTGCTTAGCCATGGTAACCAAATACGTACTTGGCTAGTTTCCTTGATGTAAACATGCTTTAGACTATACCAAAAAAAACCTCAGCCAATTTGACTGAGGTTTTTTATTTGAATAAGCATTCAAATTTTATAGAGTCGGTTCAATCTAATGTAGATACAAGAAAGGTGGGTGAAAGTACTACAAGTAGTAGACTAAGCGAGCCTGACACCGTATCCAATTGTTATGAGATTGACTATGGTTAATTATGGTTAGCGACGATCGACGTCATCGTATTCACTACCCATAATGCCATCGCTAAAGACATTTGAGAACTCGCGCTCGTTGTCTTCATCGATATGACCATCAAACACGTCTTTGGCACCCGCATCAGGATCGTTATAAATTGCAACGTCCATTTTGTTTTCTGACTTTGCTACAATAGCGGTCACTGCTGCATCACCGCCGACGTTCACTGCGGTACGAAGCATATCAAGAATACGATCCACGCCTAAGATAAGACCAATACCTTCGATAGGTAAGCCCACCTGAGCAAATACCATGGACAGCATAATCAAGCCAACACCCGGTACGCCAGCCGTACCGATCGAGGCCAATACTGACATTAAGATAACTGTCAGATATTCGGTCACACCCAAATCAATACCATAAATATTGGCAATGAAAATGGTCGCCGTTCCTTGCATGATAGCCGTACCATCCATGTTGATGGTAGCGCCAAAAGGAACGGTAAACGACGCGACAGAGTTATTAACCCCCATACGCTTGGTCACAGTACGTAAGGTAATCGGAATCGTCGCATTCGAGCTTGAGGTACTAAACGCAAAAATCTGAACTTCGCGCATTTTTGCCAAAAAGGTTTTGACCGATAAGCCTGAAAATAACTTGAGGACAATCATCATGGTAATAAAGAAATGGAAAGCCAGTGAGCCAACCAATACCGCAACGTAACCAAGCAATGACCAAATTAAGTCTAAGCCGAGCTCAGCCATGGCTTTGGTCAATAGCGCAAAGACACCATATGGTGCAAGATTCATAATGATAGTCACCATCTTCAAGATGACTTCGTTGATCAATTCTAAACTTTTTACCAACCCTTTAGCAGGCTTACCAACCATTAAGATACTAATACCGATTAGGACGGCAAAAAAGATGATGGATAGCATATCGCCATTTGCCATCGCACTGATGGGGTTAGATGGGATAATATTGGAGAATACATCAAGCAGAGGTGGCGCAGAGGCTGCTTCAAATTCTGCTGCGGTCTCGACATTCATGCCTTTACCTATGCCAAATACGATACCCAGCCCAATGGCTGTCGCAATGGCTAATGCTGTCGTCATCATATAGATCATAAAGGTTTTGGTACCAATACGACCCAGCAAACGGATGTCACCAATCCCGCAAACTCCGCAAATCAGTGAGATTAACACCAAAGGTACAACCAACATTTTGAGCGAGTTCACGAACAGTTTACCGATAATGGCAAGGAAGCCATTGGTAATGTACGTATTAACAAAACTGCCTTCAGCGTTTAGCCCTGAATAGTTTATAAATAAACCCAGTACGATACCGAGTATCATGGCAACAATAATCTTGCCCGTTAGTCCCATATTTTTCCACATAACCTCTATCCTTTTATATGCAACGCTCAGTAGTCAGTACGGCAATAAATCAATACATTTATGATTGTTGTCTCAACGTCTGATATTGTTACGTCTATATTAATTTGTTACTTAGTGTCAGACTTTTTGACAATATAAAATAATTGTTAAGGGTACTGCAAGATTTTTTTATGATTTAAATAACGTGACATTAGCGATTTTTTCCGTTTCATTTATTCTTTCGTGCTCAAAAAGACGTAAAATTGAGAAGATTTGTATGGGTTTTTATGAATATAATCGGTAATTATTTGAGGTGAAAAAAGCGAGACCGTCTGAAGTAGACGGTCTCGCTTTTTTAAGTGATATGGTTGATTTAAATAGCAATTTAACGTTCAAGGTTAAGTGAGATTAGTAGGTATAAGTCATATTGATTATAAATAGTTGCTTGTCAGTATTTTTAAGTGACGTTCAACAGACCCTAATTTCTTTCAACCTTAGTCTTTTTAAACATAAGCCCCTTTAAACATAAGCCTCTTTGATTACCATTTAAGCTTTATCGTTTTCATCACGACGGAGACCATCTTGCCATTTACTGTCCTTGGCTTCCTCGGCTCTTTCGGCTATTGTCTTGGTCGAGGTTAAGTCTGAATGATTAGGCAAATCAGAGTCTGCTTTATCAAGGCTATGATTGTAGCTCATACGCTGATTCAGAGTCGACTCGGCGTCACGATAACGAGGATCTAGCGCTTCTGCCTCTGGATTAGACTCATCAAAATCCGCTTGCCCGCGTATTTCTTCGACAGTATTTTGCTCATCTACCATTTTTACATCGCCATCACTTTCATAGCCGTGATCAGGATTGGCATCGCCCGTTTGCTCTTGAGTATCCGCCGCTGCAACCGTATTATTGGTCGCTGTGCCATTTCTTGCTTGGGCATCATTTTTTAGTTGCGCATAATCAGTCAGCTTGTGCACAGCATTTTCTAAGCTATGAGGGTTTTCACGCTCTTGTGCTACCTCAAGATGCTCATCGAACACATCTGTCAATAATGAATCGAAGCGTAGACCATTATATCTAATCAGTTGCTCCGCTTCTTCTTCAGTGATATCACCGCTTTGACTAGCATTGACCACATGATCTTCGAACGTCAAGCCTTCGAAGCTGTCTTTATGCTCCGCTTTTTTGAACTTCTGCCACAATGGTTCGACTTCAAGTAGCGTCTGATAAGCGTGCTCCATACGACCGCTGACATCATCAGGTAAGGTATTATAATAGACCATGGTTTTGAGGTAATCACGGAACGGGTTGGCTTCATGATCATCCATAAAGACATCACCCAGTTTGGTTTTTAACTCATCGCTCGCTGGGGTAAAGATACGACCACTTGGGAATGTCACAAAGCTCACAACACCAGCCGCCATACGATTCGGGAAGTTGGCAAAGAAAGAAACAAAGGCTTCTTGAATGGTATAGAGGCTATTCTGTAGCGCGACCTCGGCATGTAAACGTTCGGCTTCTGATTTGCTGCCATGCTCATAAAACTGCAAGATAGCCGTCGCAATGAATAAATGACCATGAATATCTGCCAAACGGCCAGAGAGCATCTCTTTGCGCTTCAAGTCACCTGCCAATAATCCTAATGCCATATCTGCTGTTAAGGCAAAGCTGGCACTTAAGCGGTTGATATGTTTGTAATAAGGGCGAGTAAAGTCATCGACAAAGCTTGGCGCATCGTTGCTACCACCGACATAACCTGCGATAAAGGCTTTTGCCCCGCGATTAAAGGTATAGCCTAAATGTTTAAAGAACAACGTATCAAATTCTTTGAGCGCCGATTCTTTGTCTTCGCTCTGTAGAAGTTGTAATTCGTCAAATAGATACGGGTGACAACGCATAGCCCCTTGACCAAATATCATCAATGAACGCGTCAATATGTTCGCGCCTTCTACGGTAATAGATACCGGAATGGACTGATAAGGAATGGCCAAAAAGTTACGTGGACCCATCTGCACAGCACGCCCACCAACGACATCCATACCATCATTGACCACACTACGCATGGTTTCTGTCGCATAGTATTTTGCCATTGCAGTCATTACTGATGGCGTACCACCTTGGTTAAGACCACAGGTAACTAAGTGGCGAAAGGCTTCTAGCATATAAGTATTACTGGCCATACGACTCGTAGCGTCTTGCACGCCTTCAAATTTACCGACTGAGATTTTGAACTGTTCACGAACCTTGGCAAACGCGCCAACAGACAGATAAGTCATCTCACTGGCTGAGGTAGATAACGCTGGTAAGGAGATACCGCGGCCCACACCCAAACATTCCATCAGCATGCGCCAACCGCGTCCAGCGTTTTCAACGCCACCGATGATGTAATCCAACGGGATAAAGACGTCTGTACCATCGACAGTACCATTCATAAATGGCGAGCCGATGGGGTTATGACGAGGTCCTGTGATGACCCCTTCGTGGCTGGCAGGAACCAACGCACAAGTAATGCCATAATCGGTCTTATTGGGGTCACCAAGCAAACCTTCAGGATCGTGCATTTTGAAGGCCAAGCCAACCACGGTAGCGATAGGGGCCAAGGTAATCCAACGCTTAGAAAAATTCATGCGCAAACCAAGCATTTGCTTGCCTTCGTGAGTTCCGTAGCACACCACACCAGTATCAGGAATCGCGCCAGCATCAGAACCTGCTTCGGGGCCAGTCAGACCAAAACAAGGCACTTCTTCGCCTTTGGCTAAACCGGGTAACCAACGCTGTTTTTGCGCATCCGTACCATAATGCATGAGCAGCTCACCAGGGCCGAGCGAGTTCGGGACCATACAGGTCACAGCAGCGGTCGGCGAACGTGAGGCGATTTTACTCATCACCCGACTTTGTGCATAAGAGGTAAATTCAAGACCTCCGTACTCTTTCGGAATGATTAATCCTAAGAAACCGTTTTCTTTAATGAATTTCCATGCTTTAGGAGACAGCTCTTTATCATCATGATGGATTTTCCATTCATCAATCATGGCGCACAGCGTCTCTACCTCATTATCGATAAAGCTTTGTTCTTCTGCAGAGAGCTGTGGATAGGGATAATTGGCAAAGGTATCCCAGTTCGGTGCACCCATAAACAGCTCTTTTTCCCACCAGCTAGTACCAGCATCTAGGGCTTCACGTTCCGTATCACTCATGCTAGGCATGGCACCCGCAAGTGCCTTGTAAACAGGCTTGGTCAGCAGTGACTGACGCAGAGGCGCGACAAGCAGCACCAGACACAATAGCAATATCGGTATGCCCAAAATGAGCGACCATGGACTGATAATAGCGGTCACGACCACAGCAATAATGGCGACTATACTACCAGTGACGCGCGATAAAGACAGCAAAAATATGGCCAAAACCGTGGCTAACTGTATGATTACTGCCAAAATAAATAAGCCAACTGCCATGACTGTCTCCTTGGTAAAACCTAACTGGAAAATGGGGTAAAACTCAGAAAAAAATTATATTGAGAAAGCATCTTATTTAAGATCAGGGGTTTAAATCAATTAACGGGAAATCAAAACCCTTTTAAAACAAACAATGTCATTAATTATATAACCATGCTATTAAAAACTAAAAACCTATTGGTAAACAAACTTATAAACGTCTATCACAACATCATTTCGACTCAAAGCACTGTTCTTGAGTCAAAAAAAAGTAGGATAAAACAAGCATTGCTGACCATTAGAAATATACGTTTGATGCTCTACAAAAACTAATGAATCAAAATATAAATAACTGAGCGAAAGTTAGCTACCAATATGAAATAGTTAATGATAACTATCAATAGCGAAAATGCTATTCTGTGTCGATAATATGTATCAACTACTAGGGCGTGTCCTCAATTCAAGCGATTGTATCTACATGGGCTAAAAATGGCTAAATTTTGCCAAACATCGTCAAATTGCTGATTAATATCCCGATATTATTTGCGCTATTTTCCTCGTTTGAGGGCAATTTATCTCATTTTTATGACCATTTTTAAAATGAGGACACGCCCTAGATATATCGTCAATAAACCAGCGCTATAATTGGTTTAACACAACTGGAGCTCCATTCTCAAAGCATTACGGTGTTAATCTCGCTTGAATGATGGCCTATAAATCTTTACTCGCCTTTTTTGTACCTGAATTATCTTGAACCGACTATAGAACTAATTATATTTTCGACTAACCGAAGGGCGCTAAGCAGCTTTCGGCATAAGATAATGTTTCATTACGTCCAACGATGATGTGGTCTACCAAGGATAAATCTATCAAATCACAGGCTTTTTTTAGCTCGTAGGTCAATAGGTTATCTGCCGTTGAAGGAGTCGCATCAGTATGCGGATGATTGTGCGCGACGATTAATTGACCAGCAGCGTGACTCAACGCGTGACGGAGTACGTGCTTGATACAGACCGAGCACGACGAGATGCCACCAGTAAACAGTATTTCAAAGTTTAGCAGATTTAGCGCATTGTCTAAGCAAAGGACGGCAAAGACTTCACGATGCTCACCGCGCAATTGGGTGCTGATATAGTCCTTGACGACTTGTGAGCGCCCAAGCGCTTGCCCTGTCTTTAGCTTACTGTCTAAATAACGCGTACCCATCTCAAGCGACGCCAGTATCTGTGCGTACTTGGCAGGACCGATACCATGACAAGCAAGCACGGTCTGTGCCGGCGCTGCCAATAGCTCGGCAAGACTACCGAACTCATCGATCAAATGACGCGCCAGCTCGATTGCCGACTGCGACTGGGTGCCAGTGCGTAAGAATATCGCTAATATTTCAGCATCCGTTAAGTGAGCGGCGCCAAATTTCAGCAGTTTTTCTCGAGGTCGATCATCTTCATGCCAGTCTTTAATCGCCATTGTCACTCCTTAATGGGGGATGAATGCTAGATATATGATATAAATGCGGAAAACCTTACCCAACTTATCTCATAATTGTTACTATAAGCGCAATTTTATCTTTCAACTTTTTTATTGATGCCACGCTTATGTCCAATATTGTGCTCGCTATCACCGGCGGTATCGCCGCTTATAAATCCGCTATCTTTGCCCGTCTGCTCATCAAGGCAGGCTTTGATGTGCGTGTCATTATGACCACAGGCGCACAGGCCTTTATCACACCGCTGACGCTGCAGGCTTTGACAGGTAATGAGGTGCATACCTCTTTGCTGGATGAGCAAGCCGAGGCGGGGATGGGTCATATTGAATTGGCCAAATGGGCGGACTTAATCGTCATTGCGCCAGCGTCTGCCAATACACTGGCGCGTCTGGCAATGGGCATGGCAGACGATCTGTTGACGACCGTGTGCCTAGCAACGACGGCACCAGTCATTATTGCTCCAGCGATGAACCAGCAAATGTGGGCGCATCCAGTGGTGAATCTGAACGTCCAAACCTTAAGTGATATGAATTACCAAATTATACAGCCCGCCAGTGGTGAACAAGCCTGCGGTGATGTGGGGGCAGGGCGATTGCCCGAACCTGAGCAGTTATTGGCTGAGGTGTTGTTATTTAATGCCATGCAAACCACGCCGCAATTATTGGCAGGTAAAAGAGTGGTGATTACTGCTGGACCAACTGTCGAAGCGATTGATCCGGTACGCTATTTGTCCAATCACTCTACCGGTAAAATGGGTTTTGCTTTAGCGCGTGCTTGCGTGGCCGCTGGTGCAGACGTGGTTTTGATTGCGGGTGGTAAAGTAGCACTGCCCACACCGCTTAATGTCACCCGTATTGATGTGTTGTCCGCGCAAGAGATGCTGATTGTCGCACAGCAATGTGTGGAAGGTACGCATAGTGCGCTACAGTATATCTCTGAAGATGAGCATGAGCATTCACACGAACACTCACACGAAGATCATCATGCTCATCACCACGGTGACTGTGATTGCGGCGATGAGCACGATGTTGATGCTATGGTTACCAATGATAGCGTGAGAGTCGCAGATGTCTTTATTTCGACGGCGGCGGTCGCTGATTATCGTACTGAAGAGGCTGCCCCGCAAAAGATTAAAAAAACCCAAGGTGCCATGACGCTGAGCTTGGTCAAAAATCCTGATATTTTAGCAACCATTTCGCTTGCCCATCCAGAGCTGTTTGTCGTCGGCTTTGCGGCAGAAACGCAAGATGTCGAGCGCTATGCTCGCGGTAAACTGATATCTAAAGATCTAGATTTGATTGCTTGTAATGACGTGTCGCGTGCAGATATTGGTTTTGCCAGTGATGACAATGCGATGCAAGTGTTTTTCTCTGAGCGCTATAAGAATGAAGCAGTAACGCTAGAGAAAGCAAGCAAAGATAAAATAGCTGAGCAGTTGGCCAGTATTATTGGTAAAGCTATCTGGCAGCGTCACAATGCACAAGACACGCCCTAGTTATGCTTTCGCTAATGTCGCTATTAGACACTAAATACTGATGGCAAATATGATAGATAGCGATAGCACCCAGACGTTATTGCTGATTGTGATTTTTGCGCTGGCATCATTGCTGCACGGGATTAGCGGTCTGGGTGTGACCTTGGTGACCACCACTGCGCTTGCCAGCATCTATCCGTTGCCACACGCCATTGTATTGGTGATATTCCCGTCATTATTGCTTAATGCAATGACTTGGCTGGCGGGTGGTGGTCGCACTATTTGGCAAAACTTTATCTATTACGGCAGGCGTTATTGGCTGCTCGCTTTAACTAGCCTGCTCGGTAGTATTTTGGGCGCGAAGCTCTTGCTATGGGTCGATAGCGCTTATATTTTATTGGTATTGGCGGCTGTCATTGGCTTTTATGTGATCAGTGCGCTACTCGGTAAGCAAATTCGGCTACCTGCTACCAAGCCTGTGCTGATTATCGTTGGACTGAGTGCTGGTATCATTGGCGGCGCGACCAATGCAATGTCGACCATATTGATGATGTATTTACTGTCTGCCAGCGATGATAAAAACACCGTCGCCAAAGTCGGCAACATGTGCTATTTCTTAGGAAAAATTGCCCAAATCATTGTATTGCGTGAGCCTATTATGGCGCTGAGTAGTGGTGAATGGCAGCTGATTACTTTGCTGAGTGTTTTATCTATTGTCGCGCTTTTAGTCGGTATCCGCCTGCGTCGTTACTTACCGCAAGCACGTTTTCGTCAGCTTATTTTATTAATTTTGACCGTACTTGGGCTGCGCGTGGGTTGGCAAGGAGTTACGGCATTTTTATCAATCTAAGCAGTTTGCGGTGTTAGTTAAGTTTTAGATTTTAGGTCAAAGGTATGCTTGGCATGTCGTCACTCATATTTGCGCTGGTGATTTAACGATTAAACAAATTCAGTAAGATGGTAGCGACGATGCTAATCACTATCATGGTAACGACCGGAAAATACACGCGTGTATTGCCTGATTTGTGTTTAATATCTCCTGGCATGTTGCCTATCCACGAAAACGCACTGGGAAACACCAGCCAAATGATTCCGATAACAATGAACACAGTGCCTATACCAATCAATATTTTTGCCATATAAAACCTCGCTAACTTTCTGACGTTTTTTCATTTTGTCTTAAGCATCGATATGCGACAAAGTCACTATTTAAACCGCCTTACCAAAATAAAGCTGCTGCGCCACTCGAAAAGTATTACAGTGCGCTTCAACCACATCTTCAATATCTTCTGAATAGCCACCACCCATGACGATGGCAACGGGGATGTTGGCGGCTTTTGCTTGACGTAACACATATTCATCACGCGCCTTACAACCTTCTATCGTCAGTCCAAGTTTTCCCAACTTATCGGTCGCCAGTACATCGACAGCAGACTGATAAAAGATCATATCTGGTGCAACGTCGCTAATTAAGCGCGGTAGCGTGTCCTCTAATATCTGTAAATACTCAGCATCACCAGTATCGTTGGCAAGTTCAATATCTAGGTCAGATAGTTCTTTGCGAAATGGATAGTTCTTGGCGCCATGCATACTAAACACAAAAACCCGTGGCTCATTTGCCATAATACTAGCATTGCCATTGCCCTGATGGACGTCTAAATCGACCACCAAAATCTTTTGCGCCTGTCCACGATTTAATAATAAATTACTCGCGATACAAACATCATTAAACACGCAAAAGCCCTCGCCATGATCGGCAAATGCATGGTGCGTACCGCCGGCGACATTCATCGCCACGCCATATTGCTGAGCATAAAGCGCACATTCATAAGTCGCATGGGCAATATGACGACCACGATCGACTAAAGCTTCAGTCATCTCAAAGCCGATAGGGCGTGCTTCCTTGCGCGGTAAGGTTTGGGTTTTAAGCTTATACCAATAGTCTGCCGTATGAGTGGTCAAAATCTCCTCTTCGCTTAATCGCGCAGGCGCAAAGAAATTATCGGTACTGATAGTGCCTTCAGCCAATAAGCGCTCAGGAATCATCGTATATTTTTGCATGGGAAAACGATGCTTGTCAGGTACGGAATAACGAAAGACGTCGGAGTAAGCAATTTTTAGCATAATGTTTAAGTGTGTCGGTATTTAAGAGGTGATAAGGTGTTTTTAGAAGGTTTTTTATTAAGCGTGATAAAGGGGTAGAAAATAGACGAATGACTGATTTATATTTTGCTAAACTCTTTAAGTTAAAAGGCTTTTTTAAGTTAATAGACTTTCTAAATTAAAGGGCTTTTGTAAGTTAAGAGATTTTCTTAAATAAACTACTTTTTAACTTAAGCATCTTTATTGGACAAACTGAGTCGGCAAAAAGAAGGTGCGTGAGTCGGATTGTTGACGCAGCTCTGTTAATAACGTTTGCATATCTTCAGCGGGATATTGGTTATTGAGTAAATCACTAAACAGCTCATTCGCTACCGTGGTCATGGCAATGACACTTTGTAGTAAATGTTCGATGATTTCGTCATTAATACCAATAGTTTCGACATCGATGGCATGCTTGTAGCGTATCTCGCCATCGTTGATATCCATTTCTAGATTGCCAATCAGCATGTCATAATTGATTTGAGTAATCAGTAACATCGCTGCACTTTGATGACTCTCTGGTATCAAAAATGGCAAAATTCCATAGACCGCTAGCAGCTTGTTTTTCTCTTGCACCCGAAATAGGTAGCCACAGTTCAGTTGTTTATGCCGCATTCTTAAGGATAAGTGATGCGATTGCTGACTGTCACTGCTTCTGGGTCGATAATAGGTATATTGCCACTGATTATTACTAAAGTACTGTTTTAGACAGTCGACGATGGACGTTTCATTGGTTTCTTGCTGCGATGCTTGCAAATTCGCTTGAGCTTGCGAGCGCTCGCTATCATGATTATTATCACGGTGACTGGTCAAACTGCCAGTAGAGTCAGCCGTATTTGCCTCATCGCTATTACGAGTATTGGCGCTCGAGATTCCTGCCTGCATCATATCAAGATCAATATCATCGTCAGCCGCTGCTGCCTGTGTTGGCATTTTTGCGCCATGGATAATAGACTGCGGTGCTGAAGCATTCAGTAGCCGTTTGAGTTTTTGCCACAAGCTGAGTTTATTACGTTGACTCATAGGTATTGTGTTGACATATAAATGGATGATATTGAAAAATGGCCGATAAGCAAAAACAGTCAGTTAGTTATTATTAAACACCAAACCCTCTTTGATAGTGGGCTGCGCATAAAATGCTTGCAACATCTCACCTATATGCGCTGCCAACCACGGACTTTCAAGCGCATCGTATACGATGGGCAGTAGGGCACTACTAAATTGCGTCATGGCTTGCTCATCTATATATAAACTCGCGGCCACCGTTGCCATGCTATCGCCATGATGGTTGGCATACCACGTATCGATACTGGCTGACACGAGGCTGTGCAGATAAGGCGACATACGCAGACGGTTGTAGCTCTGTTGAATACTGGCTTCAATATGATCGATACTACTATTGCCAGGCTCATCAGTTAAATAATTTTGCAGTTGGCTAATGGGCTGATCTTTGATTCTTGCCCAACCGCTTACTAGCAACCGAGCGACTTCGTCATTTGATAAGTGCTCTTGGGCATTGGCTTCTGCACGACGTGCTAAGTCTTTAATATTACGGTGCAAATACGTTTGCAGTTTTTCATCAAGGTTTCTATTGGTCGCCTTTTCAAAAGAGCTGCGCCCAAATTTCATCAGTTTACCAGCAGCGCCTGCTTTATCCAGCGTGGTTTCCATAAAGTCGTTGATCGCGTGATAGAGCGTTTGCGTCAGCAAATCTGCAAAAGTCTCGTTGCCGACTAGCGTATGAATCAAAACATTACGCTGCTGCTCATGGCTACCCACATAATCGGCTAAGGTCTGCACTTGAGTGTCATCTACCAGCTCAGACAACGGCACATTGTCATTGACCGGATGATAAATAATCGTATGCAAGATATCGCGAATATCTTTACGTATCACATCCGTCATCGGTTGGTTCAGGAGCCAGTCGTTGATCAGATGTTGCAAATCATCGGCGCTGACATATTTATTCAATGGCTGGGCAGCAAACCACTGCCAAGCCTCAATGCTTAGCGGTTCTGCTTGCGTGCGTAACCATTGCTGCATAAACGCAACTTGCGCGTCGACTAAGCTGTCTATTGTTAGCGCTGGCGTATCTAAGTTTTGGCTATCTTTTGAAGTCTGCATAGGTTTTGAGGTCATAGTTATCGACAATTTGTTATACTGTGTGGTTGGGGTAAGCATAAAGTATTATGCCACGAACATGATATTTGTTGGTGATGAATATTGACTGCTGCTTGATAAATAATAAGAGGTTTGAATGACAGCTCTGAATACCGCCTTACTTACGCTTGATGAGCTGACCGTTCAGCGCGGTGAAATCCCTCTATGTGAAGGCGTTGCGCTCGATTTACCTGCGGGCAGTATTTGTCACTTGATTGGTGCTAATGGCACAGGCAAAACGACGCTACTGATGCAGCTGGCTGGATTATTACCAGTGTTGGAAGGTCAAGTTTACTATCAAGGAACAGCCAGTTTACCGGTTCAGCCTTTATATGTGTCGCATCAGTTGGGCATACATCCAAATCTGACGGTCACGCAAAATCTGACTTTTTTGCTGAATTTATACGGCATTAGCCCAAGTGTTGCTGATATTGATGACGCTTTAGCTTGGGTTGGACTGCAAGGCTTTGAGACGATTAGCTCAAGCCATTTATCTGCTGGACAAACCCGCCGTATCACCCTTGCACGGCTTTACTTGTTGACCCCTGAGGTGACACCGTTATGGCTACTTGATGAGCCTTTTACTGCTCTTGATGTCGATATGGTGGCGCGGATGGAAGACAGATTACGCGAATTTTCTAATGCTGGCGGCGCTATATTAATGACCAGTCATCAGGCAGTCGGCGTGGCCAATCAAGTGCTCGATTTATCCGGTTATATGGTTTGAATGCTAGGGCGTGTCATCAGTATAAATGTGCCAAGCATCCGTAGAAGAGCGAATAAATGATAGAAACAGACAATCCAGTACAAGTAGCGAATAAAAGCTCAAACGTTAGTGCATCGGCTGCACGCGCTATCAGCTTTAGGCAGTTATGGCGGCGCGAGTGGCACGTGAAGCAGCAAGGAGCGGTACAATGGTTGTACCCTTTGGTACTGTTTTTAGTGATTATCACCTTGTTTCCGCTAGCCGTTGGTAGCGAACCTGCGCTGTTACAGCGTCTTGGGGTCTCAGCGGTGTGGATTGCTGCTCTATTGTCACTAGTAATGGGTGTTGATGGCTTATTTAAGCCCGCTCTTGATAATGGCACACTGGCGCAATTGGTTGTTGCCAAAGCGTCGCTGCCGTTATGGGTGCTCATCCGCCTAGTCATCCATTGGATTTTTAGTAGTGGCATTGTGGCAGCGCTTAGTTTACTTGCCGTGCCTTTGTTTCAGCTTAGCTGGTTTGAGGCGTGGATATTGATGGCGTCTATTTTGACCGGCAGTCCGATGCTCTTGATGCTGTCAGCAGTGGCAAGTAGTTTGACGCTGTCATTGAAGAATGGTGCAGTGCTAGTGCCTTTGATCGCCTTACCAATGCAATTGCCGGTGTTGATTTTTGCCACAGGAGCAGTGGATTTATTTGCCACTGGTTTGAATGGCTTACCGATACTGGCATTATTATTGGCAGGTAGTATTATTTCAGTGTTGGTGATGCCATGGGTGATTGCGATGACCTTAAAAATGTCATGGCTCAATTAAACAGTAGACTTTCTGTACTATCAACACCCAGTCGTTTAAACCCAATGTATTAACAGCATGTTGAAAACTGGCAACTTTGCTATAATAGCCAGCTAACTAAGTAAACAATCACTCGTAGATTCTATCCAGTGTTTAACGCCGGCAGGTTGACAGGTAGTCGCGCCCATGATGCGCTATATCGGTTACAACCAATACGCTGTGCCAATAGGTTTATTCCCATGCCCAACCTGAATAACATCTCATCTCCTAGCCTGTGGCAGCGCATCTGGCAGGGCTTTTTGACCACTGTGGGTACCAAGCAGTTTTTTCGCATTTTTTCGCCTTGGGTCAAGTGGCTGGCAATATTAGCCACTATTTGTCTTGTGATCGGTAGCGTCTGGGGTCTCGCTTTTGCGCCACCTGATTACCTGCAAGGTAATAGCTACCGCATTATCTTTATTCACGTGCCTGCTGCTAGCATTGCCATTTCTATTTATTTTGCCTTAGCAGTGCTCGGGGTCATTTTTTTGGTTTGGAAAATTAAGACTGCCAGTCTTGTGGCGCAGGCGCTTGCTCCGCTAGGATTTTTGCTCTGTGTGATTAGCTTGATTACGGGTTCTATTTGGGCAAAACCGACGTGGGGCACTTACTGGGTTTGGGATGCGCGTTTGACCTCTATGCTCATTTTGGCATTTTTGTATGCGGGCGTCATGGCCCTGTTTGCCGCGTTTGAGCATACTGCCAATCGTGGTAAAGCTGCCGCTATTTTGTCTATTGTTGGCGCAGTAAACTTGCCTATTATTAAGTATTCGGTACAGTGGTGGAACACCTTGCATCAAGGCTCGACCTTTACTTTAACCGCCGCGCCCAAAATGTCTGCAGATATGTGGATGCCATTATTACTAATGATTGTCGGTAGTTATTTATTGGTCGCGACGTTAGCGATTTATCGTACCAATACGCTTATCTTGTATCGTGATCAAGGCAAAGCGTGGGTCAAAGAGTATATTCGCGGGCAAGCCAAATGACGGCAATGACTGTCGTCAAAACAAATAACGGCTAGGAAAATATTATGCAGCCTTACTTTTATAGCGTATCTGAGTTTCTCGCCATGGGTAAGCATGGTGTTTTTGTCTGGTCGTGCTGGGCCATTACCGTTGGCATGATGCTGGCTTTTGTTATTTATAGTCGCAGGCAACGACAGGCTTTAATCAAGCAGCTGACTATTCAGCAAGCGCGGCAAGCACAGCGTACGGCTAAAACTCCTAATTCTAAAACTAAGCAACCGATGTAAAAAATATTTTAATATCATAACTTTAGCTCACAAAATTATGATCTCTCAATTGTAAAGATATGACCCCGTCAGTTGCTAGGGGCTTATTGATTTATGCGAAAAATGCTACCATATAGCCATTAGAAGAGTACGATTAGAAAGACATTTTTAGAACGTTTTTCTAATGGTAGTTTCTTTAATATTTTCTGTTTTATAGACTGTCTATATTCTACAAAACAGCGACTCATCAATGAGGTAGTGGTATGAACGCAGTTCGTCGCAAAAAACTGATGTGGGTTATGTTTACGCTTGCAGGGGCAGCGATAGCCGTGGTGTTGGTTATTTATGCTATTGGGCAACAGACTGATTACTACTTTGATGCTACCGCGATTGCGCAAGGTGAGGCACCGCAAGACAAGCGTATTCGTGCTGGTGGTATGGTAGTCGCGGGTAGTGTTCAACGCGCCGAAGACAATCCATTGAACGTTGAGTTTGCCATCACGGATTTTCAATCGACCGTACCTGTGACCTATCAAGGTATTTTGCCAGATTTATTTGCTGAAAACTCAGGTGTCGTCGCTACCGGTAAGATGCAAGGCGACATCTTTGTGGCTGGTGAAGTATTGGCCAAGCATGATGAAAACTATATGCCGCCAGAGGTGGCCAAATCGATGAAAGAAAACAATCGGAGCGTCGCAGTGCCTTCTTCTGAGCAATATAACCCTGCTGAGCCGATACATGAAACCAAAACGCTTCAACAATAGTGGTTGCGAATACCAATAAAAAAACCACCGACTTGCTCGGTGGCTTTTTTTGTTTAGTAAATTATTAATTGATTAAGTATATAACGATTTTACGTCAATCAATCATCCCACTCAGGTGAATAATCAGGATGTTCGATTTTACGTCCATCACTACTGGCAAGTTTGCCAATTTTCTCTAGTTCCTCTGCACTCAAATGCACCTTCATTGCATCCAAGTTACCTTGTAAGTGGTCAGGATTAGACGTCTTTGGAATAGCAACGCGGTGCTTGTCTGACAGAATCCAAGCCAACGATACTTGTGCAGGCGTGATGTTATGCTTATCAGCGATTTCTTTGATAACCTCATTGTCAAACACATCACCGCGTGCAAGTGGCGAATAAGCTTCAAGTAGAATATGGTGATTGTTCAAAAAAGTTTGCAAGGTTTTTTGCTTAATAAAGGGATGAAACTCAACCTGATTGACCACAATCGGCACATCTGCATATTTCTTGGCTTCAATGATATTGGCAATATTAAAATTAGAAACCCCGATATGGCGCGTCAAACCTTGCTTTTGCAACTCGCATAGTGCTGGAATTGTCTCAGATAGTGGTACGCGGTCGTCAGGCCAATGCAAGAGTAGCAGATCCACATAATCGGTATCTAAATTCTCTAATGAGCGTTTTGCTGCTGCCATGAGTTTCTCTGGCTCAAACTTCATATCATCAGGGAAAATCTTTGTGGTCAAAAAGAATTTATCACGAGCGACGCCTGATTGCTTAATACCTTGGCCAACCTCGAATTCATTACCGTAAGCTTGGGCGGTATCGATATGTTCGTAGCCCATCTTAAGACCTTGGCTAACGACATCGATACAGTCTTGCCCCGTTGACTGCCAAGTGCCCAGTCCTAATACTGGAATGTTGGCTTGTCCTGCGGTACGAATATTATACTTTTTAGCATGCATATTATTATCCTTGTTATTTGTGTGATTTGTTAATAGAGGACTTATCAAGAGAGCGATTACTCATGAATATTATTGTCTCGACCTCTATACAGCCCAACCACTATAGAAAAAAGCAGGCTGAAGTGAAAGGGCGAGTGACGGTTTCCTACAAAGGACAAACAGGCTGTAACGTCATTTTAGAGATGGTTAGGTGTTTATGGACGGAATTATTAATAAAGGAAGATTACCTAATCTTCTGAACACTTCATTCAACTAGGAGAGGATGTGGCTATTTTTTCAGAAATCACTCATTCAAAAGACGGTCTGGCAAAAACCAATAGCACCGGACAAAATCCTCTTTCTTGGTTTATCTTTGGTCTCATGGCCAGTGTTACTTTTATCGGTATTCTCTCAGAGCTGATGCCTTCCGGTATTTTGCCGCAAATGACAGCAGGTCTTGGTATCGAACAGACCCAAGTCGGATTCTTGGTCGGTATCTATGCGCTCGCATCAGCGATTTTTGCCATTCCACTCATCAGTATGACGCTGTGGGTCAATCGAAAGATTCTCCTTATGGCTTTATTGACAGGTTTTGCTGTCTCTAATATCGTCGTCGGCCTCACTTCTTCTTATTCTCTCATCGTGGTCATGCGTATTTTGGGTGGTATCTGTGCCGGTATTATGTGGCCAATGATTGCAGCCTACGGTACTGCATTGGTGCCCGAGAATATGCAGGGTAAGGCGATTACTATTATTATGGCAGGTAATACTTTTGGTGTGAGTTTGGGTCTGCCAGTGATGACTTTTATTGGGACGCAAGTAGGTTGGCGCACCTCCTTTATCGTACTTGGTGTACTAGGTGGGGTCATTGCACTATTGGCGATGAAATTCTTACCATCCGTAAAAGGTGAAAAGCTGACGCAAAGCAATTCGCCAATAGCGGTGCTAAAAATATCTGGGGTCTGGATAGTCTTAGCCCTGACTTTCTTGGCAGTCGTCGCGCATTACAGTACCTACACCTATATTACGCTACTGGTCGAAACCATAGAGTTTGTCGGTGGTATCAGCTTAGCGCTGTTGATTTTTGGCATTGGTTCTGTCGTCTCAGTCATACTATCTGCCAAGATTATTGACACCCATCTGCGCGGTTTGATCGTTAGTATGCTGGCTTGTGGTGCTATGACGATGCTGCTGTTTTTCTTCTTTGGCGGGACTAATGGGTTTGCGCATTTTGCCTTTTTACTGTGGGGCTTAGCATTCGGACCTTTGGTCACGATGTTTCAAACAGCCGTTAGCCATCAGGTCACCGAGGCAAAAGCTATCGCCACGTCAGTACAATCTAGTGTGTTTAACTTTTCAATTATGATTGCGACATGGTTGGCGGGTTTGATTTTGGTGCACCTGCCAGAGACAGGTGTTTTCGGCATTGTATATCTGTCTATTCTTTGTTTTGTTCCGGCCATTATTATTACGGTAATCTCTAAAAAAACCTTAGATACGCCTACTTTCCACTGACTATAGAATGCAGACCATAAAAGATGCCCATTACTTATAAGTAATGGGCATCTTTGTATTTATATTTCGGCTTGTTAGCGCTATTCGTTGATATGAATGAATACTCTTTAAATATCTAAAAATTTAATGACTAAGTTATCAACTATTAGTCTATCAATTACTAAGCTATCAACTATTGAGCAGCTGCTTCGGTAGTAGGTGCTGTCGTGGTAGCGACGGCCTTATCGGTAGCCGCATTTTCACCCCAAATTTTTGGGTACTTGTAACCTGGGAAGCTATCATGCGCATACTTTTTAAAGGCTTCTGAGTTATAAGCAGCCGTCACGTCTTCGACCCATTTTTTGCCTACATCTGCAGATTTAACCGCTGACCAGTTGACATAAGCAAAGCTTGGCTCTTGGAACAGCGCTTCGGTCAGTTTAATACCAGAATCAGTGGCATAGTTACCATTAATCACTGCAAAGTCGACTTCATCGCGGGCACGGGGTAACTGCGCCGCTTCCAATTCGATAATGTCGATATTATATTTACTATTATCGGCGATATCTTTCTTCGAAGCGGTTAGCGGATCGATATTATCTTTAAGCGTAATCCAACCGAGATCATCCATCATCACCAATGCACGAGCAAAGTTACTCGGGTCATTCGGTGCGGAGACACTCATTCCTTTATATACTTCCTTTAGATCGGTTTTTTTGCCTGAATAAATACCTAATGGTGCTGTTGGTACTTGAAAGACTTCGACTATATCAAGATTTTTTTCAGTTTTAAAGGTATCCAAATAAGGCTTATGCTGAAAGATATTGATATCTAAGTCACCATCAGCTAGCGCTATATTAGGACGGACATAGTCGGTAAATGTAATGAGCTCGACTTCATAGCCTTGCGCTTCTAATGAGCCTTTGACTTGGTTACGTACCATATCAGCAAAATCACCTTCGGTCGTACCGATGACGATTTTGGTATGGTCAGGATCGATATCATTAGCAGCTGTGCCAGAAGCCGTGCCTTCAGTGATAGGGGCTTCTTTCGTTGCTTCTGGTGCTGACGAATTATTACAGCCTACTAAGACTAAACCTGATACCCCAACGGTTGCTAACGCAAGCGCTAATTGGCGGCTGATATCTGTTAATTTCATAAGTTTTCCTTGATAGTAAACAATGGTAGTAATGAATAGCAGTGACATAGTCGATAATTGATAATTGATAATCGATAAGTAGCTAGGTATGAGAGCTAGCGCTTGTCTAAGCGGGCAGCAAGTAAATTACCCAAGGCTTGAATAGCAATAACCATAATAGATAAAGCGATAACAATGAAAATAATGACTTCGTTGCGAGAGCGATAATAACCATAGCGAATGGCTAAATCACCAAGACCACCACCACCAATCATACCGGCCGCTGCTGAAAAAGATAGTAAACTAATAGCCAATATCGTTACGGACAATACCAAACCAGAACGCGATTCATTCAAGAGGACTTTAATAATCGTCAAGGGACGAGCACCCATAGATTCAGTTGCTTCAATAATGCCCTGCGGTACTTCGCGTAGATTCTGTTCTACCAAGCGCGCAAAATAAAATGAGCCTGCAATGGCCAATACTAACGAAGCAGCAATCGGTCCAATTCCAGTACCAACAATCGCCTTGGTCAGGGGAGTCATGGCGATCATCAGAATGACAAAAGGGAAAGCGCGTATAAAGTTGGTCGTGCCCCCTAATAACGCATACAGTGGTCTATTGCTTAAGAACTGCTTATCACTAGAAAGAAAAAGAAAAATGCCAAAAAAACCGCCGATAATAATGGCAGCAGTGGTAGAAATACCTAACATAATAAAAGTATCTATGGTAGCTTGCCAAACTTCTGCACGCATATCCCAAAGGCTTGCAAAAGCAGTCTCTAGAGTCAGGGGAGTTGTTGCCATTATTGTTCCTTTACACTAACCATTATGGTTTCTTAATACTAATAAATAGTGCCTTAGTCTTCGTAAACTAAACCTTTACCAATAGCGGTAACCGCTTGAATAGAACCGTCCGTAATATCTGCCACTTCGAGCAATTGCCCTTGGTGTAATAGCGCCGCACGATGGCACAGCCTACGAATGACGCTCATCTCATGAGTCACGATGACAATAGTGACGCCGAGTTGCTCATTAATATCACGTAGACAAGTCAGCAGACTTCGCGTCGTCGCTGGATCAAGGGCGCTGGTCGGCTCATCAGCCAATAATACTTTGGGGCTGGGCGCAATCGCGCGGGCGATACCAACACGCTGTTTTTGTCCGCCCGACAGCTGCGCCGGATAGTGACCAGCGCGATCGGTTAAGTCTACAATCTCAAGACAATCCATCACTCGCTTGTGAATATCGCGACGCGGATAGCCAGAAACCATCAAGTTAAATGCGACGTTATCAAAGACGGTGCGATTGGACATGAGGTTAAATTGCTGAAAAATCATACCAATGTTGTGACGAGCGATACGCAAATCACTGGCAGACAAGGTGGTCAAATCCGTCCCATCTATCACCACTTGACCTGAATCTGGGCGTTCGAGCAAATTAATTAAGCGCAAAAGGGTCGATTTCCCAGCACCTGAATAACCCATCAAACCAAAAATCTCACCTTGCTGAACAGACAACGAGGTCGGTTCGACAGCGGTAAACCAATGCGGCTTGCCGTCTTTGTCTTTGATTGATCGGTCGCTTAAAAAACTTTTGGTCACATCGTTTAAGACAATCATGTCACTCATGGAGGGCTCAAAATTCAATAGGTTTATGAGGGTTATAGAAAAATTAGACTGCAGTGTACCTATGGCAGCGCAAAATCGGATATTTGCTAGCATTAACAATGGTAATAAGGGGCAGTAATATAGCATATTATGCAATGTTTTGGATATGCACATCCGTGACTTGCTTATGACTAATGGCTATTAGCTCTAAGAAATCTGAAAAATGTAAATGGCGGGGTGCAAAGGGCGTGATTACTCAGAAGGATGACGATAAAAGAGGTACAGCCATATCTTAATTATTATTGTCGTGGTAGTTGTAATGAGGATCTTGCTTTACGGGTATAACGACCAAAAATCTGGTGTGGCCATTAATAGTATCGGTCACGATACGCCCTTGGTGAGCAGTAGCGATTTGTGAGACCAAGGATAATCCCAAACCTGAGCCTTTGTTCTTTTGCTGCAAGCGCACGAATGGACTGAATACTTCCTCGCGTTTGTCTTTAGGAATGCCTTCGCCTTCATCAATAACCGCCAGCACGGCGTATTTTGGTAACGGACGTATGGGTTCGGCTTTAGACTTTTTGATATGTTTGGTAAATAGATTCTCTTTACGCGCGGCAATCGGCGCGTCACTCTCATTTTGGGTGTTGGCTTTAACGTCGTCTTTGCTAGCAGTTTTATCCGTCGCGAGTTTATCAGTTTTGCGGGATTGACCATTGCTAGTTAGCAACGCATCGTTGGCTTTACGAGCTCCTTCGCTATTAACGGTCATTTCATTATCGTTATGAATTTCCGCAGATTTTTGGACGTCTTCTTCGTTATCCGGCACGGCTCTCCAAATAACCTTTTTAATTTTTTCAGTCAAATCTGTGGTAAAGCTTTGGTAGTTGGGGATTAGTGATGCTTCAGGATTAATAGCAGTGGTATCGTCAGTGAGTATAGGATTTTTAGCAGTATTTTCTTTCACTTTTGCATCTTTACTAGCGTCTGTTGCTGAGGGGCTAGTTTCTAACCCCTTTATATCAGCGTTGCCCATAACATCAGTGCTTTCAGCAATGATATCAGTGACATCCGCATTTGAAGCGTCAGCTGCAGCATCGTTACTATCGAGCGCAAGGTTTTCACCATTTCGATAAATAGGCGGCGCCGGTAATATCACAACCATCTCTGCTTTTTCTTTCTCAGTATTGGTTATATGAGAGTCGTCAGAAACCTCGCCTGGTTGTGTTGATGTTTGCAGCGCTAAGTTATCGGACTCGTTTGATTCGTAATAATGCTCAAAATCCGAACGGTTATAATCAGCAAAGCTACTAGAAACCAACGTTTGCAGTAAATAATCTGGAACGGTATCGGCTTCGTCAATAGTCTGAACGCCATAAATCAGCACGGTAACGGGTGGTTTACCATGTAACATAGCATTGGTCAAAAGGTTGCGAATAAGATGGGTCAACATCGGTGCCTGACCATCGATGACTATATGCTCACCAATCAAAGTGGCTTCAGGGTAATGTTGGCGTTCTTGATTCACTAAGTCATATAAGTCCAAATGCTCGACTTGCTGCATGACATGACCGGCATCTAAGCGACTGACCAATAAGATACTTTCAACCAAGTCATTAAGCCCTGATAAATCACGGTTGATCGCTTGCGCGCGTTTGTCAAATTTCGCTTTGGTATCCATTGGCATCGCATCCGCCAGCATATCCATCATCTCGATTTGTAGACGGATACGGGTAATCGGCGTCCGCAGCTCGTGAGAGGCATGCGCCAAGAGCAGATTGTTGGCATTGATAAGATGCTCAATTTTTTGTGCCGCTTGGTTAAATCCGCGTGCTAACGAGGCGATTTCATCACTGCCGCGTGCATTGACTCGTACGGTAAAGTCACCGTCACCCAATTGGGTCATCTGCTGGCTCATCTGATTGATGCGCCAAGTCATGGTGCGAGCAATCAGCCATAGAACGCCCGCCATAATTAAGAGCAATAGTAGAGTACCCGTAAATAAATTTAAAGCTGCGGAGAGTACAGGTTTTTTAGGTGGCAAGCGTGATTCGTACAGTAAAGTATAGCCAGTGCTACTATATACTTGAGCTTGCTTCGTAGGGGAGGTGTCTGAAAGAGAAGGAAAAACACGTGAAAATAAGGAGGGCGTGGGCGGCAGCTCTAACGGCAAGTCGCTATTGTCAGTCTGCATGAGCAAATGACCTTCATTGTCGTATAAGCCCATTTTTGCTTGTAAGGATTCATCAAAAATATCAAAACTTTTTTTGACTACAGCGAGCATAAAGCGTGACTGTAAACGGTTGTCCTTGCTGATGGCGATATTGAGCTCATGTAAGAAGGGATCGATTTGACCCAAAATTTGGGTCGCCAATACTTCTGAGCGAATACCCGCATCTTTGTCATGCACCAGTTGCGTCAATAGCACCATGGCAACCGCAAATAGGATAAGTGCCAGCATGACACTGGCAAATAACTTAGCAAAGACGGAACGAAAACCCAATTGCTGCATTAAACCATCTCTATTATCAGATGCTCATATCGATTTATATCATGCCATTTAGATTGTTTAATAAACATATTATTTAATAAAAATGACGGTGACTAATTTGCCGCGAAACGGTGACTAATTTTCCACAATAAGTGTTTCGATGAATCAAATCAGCCGCCGTCATTTAGCTACTTCAAAAATTAGCTATTTAAGATTACACCTGATCGGTAGCGAACTGATAACCAACACCGCGTACGGTAATAATACGCTTTGGCTGACGTGGATTGTCTTCAATCAAGGCACGCAAACGCGAGATATGAACATCGATAGCGCGATCAATATTGTCTGAGCTGTCATCATTTGGCATGGCTTGCCATAACTGCTCACGATTCAGTACTTTACCAGAATGGGTGGCAAAGTAGTGCAACAATTGAAACTGATGCGTCGTCAAACGCACGGGCTGTTCATCAATGGTCACTTCATGGCTATCAGGGAACACGCTGAGACGGCCAAAGGTCAAGCTGTCCGATTGGCTATCTGCTTGGTTTGGTTGCTCGTGACGACGAATGACTGCGCGTATACGTGCTAAGAGTTCACGTGGCTCAAACGGTTTAGAGATATAGTCATCAGCACCCATTTCTAGACCCAAGACGCGATCGGTGGTATCACCTTTGGCGGTTAGCATGATAATCGGCACTTTGTTGGTCATGTTGTTTTTATTGCCGCGTATCTTTTGACAAACTTGCATACCATCCATATCGGGTAGCATCAAATCAAGCACCACTAAATCAATATCGCGCTCTTTGGTATCTAGTAATTCTAGACCCTCTTGACCGAGTCCTGCATGATGTACGTCATAATAATTCATGGTCAGATAGTCGCTGATCAATTCTGCTAGATCTGGATCATCTTCAATTAACAAAATTTGCTTACTCATGGCTTGTCCTCTAGTTGTTGTTATGGTTTGTCAAGAAACTGCTTTTTATTAAAATTCTAGCGCGCCTCGATATTTACGTTAATTTAAATTCAGGTTATTTTAAAGGTAAGTTGTCATAAATTGATAGGGTTCTGAACCATAAGACAGTCACCGTTAAGATAGGGTTAAGAAAATATGATTAAGGCCTCAGCCAATATAGGACAGGGTAATAATACTATAGTGCCTAATTCAGCTATGACTAAACAAGACACGCTTTGTTAATGTTTCTACACAATGTAACTGTCTTTTTCTCTTCTTTCTCATTTCTTAGGAAACCACCACCTTTTTGCCTTTAGATTCAATGGTTAAGTCAGCAAGGCAAATTAAACTGTCATTGCTAATGCCAGCTATTAAGTACTGTTTGGTACTTGGATCGTACTCGACGACCTCGACTGGCTGACGAGTTAAACGCTGATCTTGCTTAATAATCCATACATTGGCGCTCAAGGGTCTTAGTGGCTTATACGGTGGTCGCTGCAATTCTGTTAAGTCAACATCATGCAACGCGCGCTCGGGGACAATCGTACCGACGTCGATTTGACCATAATTCACTCGCCCCGTCACCTGCATATTAGGCTGTAGTTTTTCACGGCTGATTTCATTATTGACGACATTTACATGAACCAGAAGCTGTTTGGGCTGAACCGTTGCTGTCAATTTGCTGACCTGCCCAGTGAACTTATCCGACATGCCTTTAGCACTAAAATTCACTGTCTGACCGACCGAAAGCTGAGGCTCAGCTTGAATAGGGACAGTGGCCATAAAGTGTAATTCAGTCTCATCACTGAATAGCAGTAGCGGTTGACGCGCGGCTAGCCCTTGTCCAGCTTTAGCATACAGCTTTTCGACGCGACCTGAAAAACTGGCACGTACAGTGGTTAATTGATAGGGCTGTTTGAGGTTAGCAGAGGTGTCATTACTGGTTGTTACCGTGCTTTTATCAACGCTAGGCTGACTGCTCTCTACATTTGCATCGTTTTCTGGTGGCGTTTTTTGGGCAGTGTTTTCTGTATTATTGTTTTTCGTAGGCTCATTTAAGGTTGCGAACTCTGCATCTGCGGCTGCGGCAACTGAGGTATCCGCTGACTCTAGCGGTTTACTTGCTGTGCCCTGACGCTGAACGATTAGCAGAGGTGTGCCTTTTTCTACCCATTGGCCTTTTTCTACCAAGACTTGCTGCACAGTAAGTGCGTTCGCAGCGATGAATTGAGTTTTTTTGATCGGTTCAATCACGCCTTGCAGTCCCATGCTTGGCTGATAGCGTGAGGGCTTTATACTCAGAATATGGTCAGGCGTCATAGTAACGCTATCATCGTCAATAATAATGGGGGTTTCTACTGTTTCGCTATTTTCAGCCGTCACCGGTTCATCAGTAGGGGGCGAGGGCTGACAGCCTGCCAGCAGTAACAAAGCGCTGCATAAATACGCACTATTTCTTAAACCTCTATTTTTTCGACCTCTCAAAACTCTCATACCAAGCACTCTCGTAAACGTCATTTTATTATATAGTGAATTGAGGTAAGGGCAAATAACAGTATTATATTTATGCAACATGCCCAGACGGTAGATGGCAAAAGTAACCTGAGACAAATTAGGGAGCATAATCAAAAGACTCTCACTAACTCAATGATTAATTTGAACATAAATTCACTAAATGACTGGAAAACAACCAGTAACTGTGCTAAAACGAACATATAAAAATATAATGATACATATTTATCACAAATGAAGATTATTCGGTAAGGTAAGTATTGTTTTTACTCAACCTTAAACCCTTTTGACCCTTTGTGTACATTTCAACAGATATCGAGCCAGTTAAATTTATGATGCTGACAAGGTTTAGGCTTGCCAGTTTTGAGCAAGTCTAAAAATTTCTATAAGCAAAGTGAGTCAGCAGATAGGCTGCTTTATAAACACAAGCATCTGGCAGTTTTTTAAAAAATAAAAGCCAAAAATAGCGCTTAATACACGAAGATAATTGTCGCTAAAGTGCGTATAGTAACCGATGGTAACGCCATGCTTGATAGGCGAATACTGATAGAGAACATGTTAGCGATCGTGACAGCGTAAAATACAAACTTAACCGTTCATCTCAATCCAAGAATAAACCATTTTATAAATTGAAATAACTGTTAAAATTTTGCACTGGCAGATAGTGCTACGAATAATAGCCGTTTATAGGACAATGATAATGGAAAATAATTTTGAAGGTTTGAAAGTCATGGTTATCGATGACTCTAAAACCATTCGCCGTACTGCAGAGACTTTATTACAAAAAGCGGGCTGCGAAGTAGTGACCGCTATTGATGGTTTTGATGCTTTAGCCAAGATTGTTGATAACAATCCCGATATCATTTTTGTTGATATCATGATGCCACGTTTGGATGGTTATCAGACATGTGCATTGATAAAGAATAACCCTGACTATGCCAGTAAGCCTGTGATTATGCTGTCGTCTAAAGATGGTTTGTTTGATAAAGCGCGTGGACGTATCGTAGGTTCGGATGAATACTTGACTAAGCCATTTAGTAAAGATGAGCTGTTTGAGGCAATCAACCAATATCGCTAATGCATAACGGCCTATATAATTGATAGCTAGGCAGTTAATTAGACAGTTATATTGGCATGATTAATGCATATAGCGTTACGGCTAAGGCAAGTAGCTGAGAGGACTGTTATTAAGAAAGTGAACTGTTGCTGCCGTGATTATTGAATACTTTATAAATGAAGTGTTGATGTTAAATAACCACGTTATAAACAGCCCAGTGATCATGATGGTTATCAATCAGTGTTTGTCATTTCATAGGTACCACCGTAAAAATAGGTATCATCGTAAAAATAGTGTTGCCAACAAGGCATTAGGCATTATTTTTAATAGATTTGTCTCAACAATATATCCGAACGGATATCATCGAAAATAAAGGAAATTTCCATGGCTACTGTTTTAGTCATTGACGACTCGCCATCTGAGATGGCGAAATTTCGCGACATGCTTGCAAAAAACAACTATCAAGTCCTTGAAGCGACAAATGGTGAGCAAGGTTGTCAAATGGCAGCCGATCATTTACCAGATGTCATCTTGATGGATGTGGTTATGCCTGAAATGAATGGTTTTCAGGCCACCCGTAAGATAACACGTGGCAAAACAACGTCGCATATTCCGGTCATCATGATCAGCACCAAAAATCAAGAAACGGATCGTGTTTGGGGTAAGCGTCAAGGCGCTAAAGAATATATCACCAAGCCAGTTGACGAAAATGGTCTGGTCAATGTCATTCGCAAAGTAATGGGGTAACTTGTGGCTTCCAGAGGATTTATTGAGCTTCTGCGTTTAGCAGATTTGGCACGCGCGCGCAAAAGTGGCCGTCACGGCGGACAAGAATCCGACTGGCAAGGGGTAGTATTCGAGATTGGTGGTCAGCGTTTGGTCGCACCAATGGGTCAGGTTTCAGAAGTACTGACCATGCCGGAGTTCACCAGTTTGCCCTTAGTAAAGCCCTGGATGCTCGGCATCGCTAATATTCGCGGACGCCTATTACCACTGACGGACTTGTCCGAGTTTTTGCAGGTGCCCAGTCGCTTGGCACAAATGAGTCAACGTAAAGTTATTGTCATCGATCATGACAATGTGTTCTCAGGCTTGCTTGTCGATCAAGTGCTAGGTATTGAACAGTTTACTCGTGGTCAATATCGTCCAGAAGCCCTTGAAAACGACTCGCCATTTGCACCTTACAATCATGGCAAGTTTTTTAAAAATGAACAAGATTGGTATATTTTTATGCCAAGCTTGTTGGTGCAAGATTTGCAGTACGCTGATGCGGCGCTATAACTGTCTGTCATAGAGTATTTGCTGTCATAAAATACTCGACTGCTAGCACCTAGCACGATAAAAATAAATACCGACTGACATGATACGGTTGTATGTCAGCATTCATACAGGCTTTGTTAATCACTGTTGTTTTGATAACAATATGATTGTCGAAGTCAGTCACGATAAGACTTTGACGATTGTTCGAAAGGAATACGCAAGATGAGTGATGTTATAAATAACCCTGTAGCTGGTAATAGTAAAACGACCCCCACGGTGAAAGACGCTAATAATACTTGGAAGTTATTATTAGGGCTTTTTGCTTTATTGACTGTGGCCTGTCTGATTTGGCTGGTCAATTCACTATCATCAGTGAGTCAATATCTGACCAATTTCAATCAATCAGTGGTATTGCCGGTGATTTTGTTTGTGATAGGTGTCGTAGGTATTTTATTTGCCCTATACCAATTACTCAAGCAACGTGGCGGCTCAGAGCGTCTACTCATCGAAAAAGAGACCTTGCGTCGTCGCCAAGAAGCAGAAGCGGAATCTGAGCGTGCTCGTCAAATTCAAGAAGAAAACGAGCGTAACCAGATCGCAATTTTGCGTTTGCTTGATGAATTGGGTGATTTGGCAGATGGTGATTTGACGGTTAATGCGACCGTATCAGAAGACTTTACGGGGGCGATTGCTGATTCGGTAAACTTTGCCATTGACCAATTGCGTCAGTTGGTATTGGTTATTAACAGCACGGCTGATCGCGTCTCGCAGTCCTCAGAACAAACCCAGATGAATGCCGTTGAGCTTGCTGAAGCCTCAGAAAACCAAGCGCAAGAAATCGCGGGCGTATCGGCTGCGATTAATGAGATGACCGTCTCGATTGACCAAGTTTCGAACAACGCGGCAGAGTCTGCAACGGTTGCCCAGCGCTCGGTTGCCATCTCTTATAACGGGGCAGAGGTTGTACAGCGCTCTATTGAAGGCATGAATGTTATTCGTGACCAGATTCAAGAGACCTCAAAGCGTATTAAACGTCTTGGTGAATCTTCGCAAGAAATTGGTGATATCGTTGGTTTGATTAATGATATTGCGGATCAGACCAACGTATTGGCATTGAACGCGGCTATTCAGGCATCAATGGCAGGGGAGGCTGGTCGAGGTTTTGCGGTCGTTGCTGATGAAGTTCAACGTCTGGCTGAGCGTTCAGCCAATGCCACCAAACAGATTGAAACCTTGGTAAAGACTATTCAGGCAGATACCAACGAAGCCGTGATGTCAATGGAATCAACGACTTCTGAGGTTGTGCGCGGTGCGCGTTTGGCCAAAGATGCTGGTGAAGCTCTAGAAGAAGTACAGAGCGTTTCTAATACCTTGGCAGATCTGATTCAAAATATCTCAAACGCCGCCCAACAACAGGCTGAGTCTGCTGGTCACATCTCTCATACGATGAATATTATTCAAGACATTACTTCACAAACATCATCGGGTACGATGGCCACAGCGCGCTCTATCGGCGAGCTAAGTGAAATGGCTGCCGCTCTCCAAGAGTCAGTTACGGGCTTTAAAGTATCAAACGATGATGAGCAGTTAGAAGTGGAAGAAAGCTTAGTAGCCAATGCTTAATCAATCGCTTTTGCTTAATGGCTAATGCTTAATAATTAATTATTAGCCATCATAAACAGCCATTAAGCTTAGGGTGTTGTTATCTTGAGATTTTAATCAAAGGACTGCTCTAATATTAAGAGTGGGCAGCAGGAGCAAGAGCAGGTCACGTGGATAATCGTACTCAACAAGACGCTAATATAGTCGATAAAGCCAGTTCCGATTCGGTAACAGCTTTAAGGCAAGATGATAGTTTTGATACGCAGCAATGGCAACGCTATATAGAGCAAGAAATCGGCTTTGTTTTACCCGATATTCAACGCCAGTGGCTAGTAAATGCGATTGATCGTACCGCTGTTGCGAATGGATTATCAGCGCTGCAACTATGGCGTCAATTGCCGAACAACGATGCGCTGCGCCAGCAACTATTGGATAAAGTGCTGATTCACGAAAGTCGCTTCTTTCGCCACTTGCCTTCTATAGATTTTGTCACAGAGTGTGCCTTGCAGCATCAGTGCCTGACGCTAACAGATGATAGTATTGATGAGACGTTTCGCATTTGGAGTGTCGGTTGTGCCAGTGGGCAGGAGACTTGGTCGCTTGCCATGAGTTTGGCATCGAAGCAGCTGGTTAACTATGTCATATTAGGCACTGATGTCAGCCAGCAAGCACTGACAAAAGCACGTATGGCACAGTACGACCAACGCCAAAAAACGTTAATTCCGTCTTGTTGCCAGCCATTTATTCATCCATTACGTCCTGAGACTATGACTGAACAATCGACTGCCTGTGATTTATCTATACTAAAAAATGCTAGCAGTCACACTCGAGTACATTGGCAAATCGCGCCAACTTTACAGCAGTATGTTAGCTTTGCTTTACACAATATCATCAATCAAGAACCACCCACCCCGCATCTACAACAGGTCATTATCTGCCAAAATATGCTGCTATATTTTCGTAAGTTTGATCAACGGGATATTCTGACCAAGCTGTCAGAGCAGTGTGCCTTAGGTGGTTATATTGTATTGGCTCCAGGTGAGGCGTTGTTTTGGCGTCCTTCAAATATGCGCCGTATTGCGCACCCACAGATTAATGCGTGGCAAAAGATCAGTGCCTAAATTACCGCCTAGACGAGTTAGGATAAACCTATGAAAAACCAGCCCAATGACATGGTGACGCTCGAGTGGCTACTACCACTTTTTAATCAGCAATTATCACAAGTATCTGATGGCTGGCAATTAGGCGCTGATAGCACTAATTACGAGCAAATGGTACAGCACTACCATCAAGTTGGTGGCGCTCTAACTATGGTTAACCTGCCTTTATTGGCAGACTTAGCGACTAAGCTAAGTCTGTTGGCAGGTGCTGGTCGCCAAGAGGACTTTACTACTGACGATTGCCGCAGTGGTCGGTTTTCTCATCGTCTGTTACAACGTGAGCTGACGCAGTATATGCGTACAGGCAGTCATCATACGGCTTTGATCAATAGAGCCGCTGCTGATCTTACTCAGTCACTATCACGACGAGGTATTGCGACAGATCTTTTTTCACAGCCATCTAGCACTACTAAAAATACACCTCACGAACATTTGATTAATAGCGATTTTAGCGCTGAAAATGTCATCGATGATATTGAATTAATCGTACCAAACCCGGCGGCAGATGCCCATCTAGACATTCAGCAATATCAGCAGTTATTGTTGGTTTGGCGTCAGCAAGTACAAGCATTGTTAGCTGCTAATAGCAATCAGCCCTCTATACTAGCCCTCTTGCAAAAAGTCAGTGAGTACTTATGGCAAAGCACAAAAGAGGGTGATGTGCAGCGTCTATGGTATCTAACCGAGTTATGGCTGCACGATCTTGCCCACAATAAAACACCATTGCCTGAGCACTATGCGCCATTATTAGCGCAGCTTGAGCAAGTGATTGAGTCAGGCGGTCATCAGACTAAGCTAGCATCGAGCGTTATTAAAGACTTGATAGCCAGTATTTATATTGAGTCAAGTGGCCTTGCACAAAGTAGCGAGCATACGCAATCTATTCTCAATAATTTACCGCAAAGTGAGACTGTGGCTTCGCGTTTTTTACCGCGCATATTGAGTGAGCTTGAGACGCTCATATTCAGTCTTGATCAGCCGCAAACTTTATTGAATCCATTACAGCGTATAAATAGTCAGCTCGAAGCTCGAGGTTGGACACTCTATGCGTCACAAGTCGCATTTATTCTAGCAGATATCGAACGTGCTCTCTCCTCAGAAACAGGGTTTGCACAAGAGCAATGGCAGATCGAACGCCAGCTCCAAGAGCTATATAGTGCTATTTATAATACCGAACAGACGATATCTACCAAAATAGGGGACGCAGCTGACTTTACTTTGAGGTCTGATAGCGCTGACTCGCGGTTAGGAGCTAGTACGGACAGCAGCGCTGCTACGAAAGACTTACGTGAACTGCGCATTGCTGTTGAAGACATAAAACAGCGCTTTAACGCCTATATACAGCGTCAAGATATTGCCCTCTTACCTGAGACGGCTGAGCTGACAGACATCGGCCACACTTTTGATGAGATGGGCTTGCCCTCAGTCCGTGAAGCGACTGATGCGATAGCCAACCTATTTGTACAACTGACGACTCATGATGTTAATGTGCTCAGTTGGAATGTTACTCAAGCGTTGGCTGAGGGCTTGACCTCTATAGAGCTGCTGCTAGACTATCTGGCGCAGCAGGTCTTTGACCAACCATTATTAGCGCTGGCAAATCAGCATATCGATAATGCTACCATACTGCTGAATGACTATATTCAAGCGCCTGAAAGTGTTGAGCACAGTTTCCTTAGCCAAAAACCTGTGGCAACTGATGTGCTGCGCTACGATGATAGTGGGGAGATTGCGCCTGTTACTGAGCATGCCGTCAATGACCAAGCTTCTGATATCCAGGCTTCTAATACGCCAAACCTTGATACAGCAAGTGTAGACGATGAAACTGTATTAGAAGATGAGAGCGATAACCTCATAACGAATAGTGCTGTAGTAGGTAACTTTAACACTGCAAGCGATAGTGAAGACTTGCTGCGCGCGCGTGAACAAGTGAAACCTGACACTTTTGATATAGATGAAGACATTCGGGACATTTTCATCGAAGAGGTGACAGAGGTCGTCGAGGACTTAGAAGATTTTTTACCGATTTGGCAGCAAGACTCACAAGATCTAACGCCATTAACAGAAGTGCGCAGAGGTTTTCATACCTTAAAGGGATCAGGACGCATGGTTGGTGCTTTTAGCATCAGTGAGATGGCATGGGCCATCGAAGATCTGCTCAATCGTCTGTTGGATAAGACATTACCCGTCACGGACGATGTTGTTGACTTGGTGACAGAGAGCACTAAGCGATTATCAGTCTTGGTTACAGATTTTACAGCACAACAACCGCCAAGCTTTGATCCTGCGGTAACCATTTTACAGAGTCATAACTTGATGACAGGACAGCCGGTTAACTCGGGTTTAGAAACTTCTATAGCTGCACCATCAGGCATTGTATTCAGCGAAGATGATTCTATATTAGATGAGACTCTTGACTTAGGTGAGCCCATGTCAATTGCTGACTCTACTGAGTTGGCAGATGCTGCAGATACGATTAATGATTCTCAAACTGTACAGAAAGAGGCTGGAGACAGAAATCCAATAGACTCTCTTTCTGGTTTAGCATTACCAGCCGTACTCGTTCCTTTTATGCAAGAGACTGAGCAGTTACCAACGGATGCGAATGATGCTGATCCTGATATTAAAGAAATCTTTATAGAAGAAGCCAATGAAGTGCTGGCCGACATCGTGCCTTTATATGAGCATTGGCAGCTGTCACCCACTGATTTAAGCGATTTGGCGGATATTCGTCGTGGATTCCATACGCTAAAAGGTTCTGGTCGCATGGTAGGCGCCAACTATAGTGGCGAGCTAGCATGGTCTATAGAAAACATGCTCAATCGCATTTTGGATAAGAGTATCGTCGCGTCAGCCGATATAAGACAGCTTATCGCCGATGTGCTAGGCGCGTATCCCGCCATGCTAACTGCCTTTGAAAATAATAACAGTCAAGGTTACCCCGCATTGGTGCCGTTATGGATTACTTGTGCTAACGCTTTTAGTAAGCAACTAGGCGATGAATTCAGCTATGTTGAGTTATATAAGCAAGCGTTGAGCTCTACTGAGCAGTATTCTGCAGTGCAGCCTGATGACACGATTGACCGTATTCATGATGATAGTAGCAATGATGACATTGAAAATATGGATAGTATGTTGCAGACAATTCATTCGGTTAATGCAATGATGGCAGAAGCACCCGTTATTTTGACGCATCAAAATGCAGAAGAAAAAGCATTTTTTGAGATTTTTATCGACGAAGCAGAAGCGCTATTACAAGATATCAATACCTTTGTTGATGATCATCAAGGCCAGCCTCACATTGCAGTCAGTGATGATATTGTTCGTGCCTTCCATACCCTAAGAGCCGCGTCTGGCTCTAGTGCTTTAGCGGCGATTAGCGAAGTCAGTGCGATGATTGAGCAAAGCTTAGAGCTATTACAACAGCAGGATGCTTCTATGAATGCGCAACACCTAGAAGCATTAGCCCAGTCTGTGACACTGATGGATGGCTACCTCAATAATTACAAACAGAATGCCCAGCAGCAAACCATATCGACAGAAGAGTCGCAAAGCCAGCAAGATATTGCCTCATTACAAGCCATGCTGGGTGAGCAGTATGCCATCGGCGATCATAGCGAAATTACGAATAACAAGCCCACTATAGATCAGCTATTAGATGAAAATATTGATGAGTTGCTCGATGCTGAATGGCAGTTAAATGAGGCGCTGAGTCACTCTGATAGTGAGCAGGTTCAGACATATATAGAGCAACAACTTGCCCAAATAAATTATCTATCTAGCAAAGCGCTAGAGTTTCCAAAATTCAGCGCGATTCTTGGTGCATTAGCAGCGGCTTATACTTACTTAAATGATCATCCTGAAACAGCAGCTGATGCTGCTATTCAAACCACGTTACTGGCTGGACATGCTCAGCTAGTAGGGCTATTCGATGCCTTGGCTGGTAGTACCTCACTAAAAGTTGATGAGCAAGTGCTTGAAGGTTTACAGCGTATTGCTAATGGCACTGCCAGCAGTGATGAGGCTATCGACGAGTATAATGATGATCTGCCTAGCGTGCAAAGTGTCTCTGCCCCTGAGTTGCAGCTAGAGTCTATCGATACCGATATTGAATTGTTAGAGATCTTTTTAGAAGAAGCGCAAGAGCTCGATGATGCGCTTGCCGAGAGCTTTAACAAATGGCGTGCGGACATCTCTAACATCAATACTCTAAAAGTATTGCAGCGTCATTTGCATACCATTAAAGGTGGTGCGCGCATGGCAGGTATCCGTAGTATTGGAGACTTGACTCATGAGGCGGAGAGTATTTACGAAGCCTTTGTAGAGCATAGACGCGAGCCAACCACCCAGTGGCTTGAGATTATGCAAATCGTGCAAGATACCTTGTCGTTGCAAGTGATGCATATGGTCAAGCATCAGCAATCGTTTTTTGCACCTGAACTTATTGAGCAGCTGCAACAGTTTGAGAAAGCACAAGCATTACCAGATAATGTCAATCTGATTGTACCGGTGCCAAAAAACCATGCTGACGCTGAGCCGCAAGTTTTTGCTAATGATGCGACAGACAGTAATGTCAAGACCACAGAAGTATTAACGCTTGATAGAATGATTAAGCAGTCATGGGCCAATGGCTTACCGGACCCTGATATCTTAGAAGTGTTTTTAGAAGAAGCGGCAGCGCTTACCAATAATAATCAATATTTGCAGTTATTCTTAGATAACGTGAGCGATACCGTTGCCTTGCAAGCGCTACAGCGTGACCTACATACCCTTAAAGGTGGCGCAAGAATGGTCGCAGCAAATGGCATAGCGGACTTGTCACACGAAATGGAAGCAGTCTACGAAGACCTTGCTAGTCGTCGCCGTCCTGCAACGAAAAAAGTCCAAGAGTTACTGGTGGCTTGTCATGATTGGTTAGCAGATGCTCTGTTTATTCTAAAAGAGCGGGTCAACCCGCCAACACCTGGATTGTTGATAGAGGCGCTACAAGTATTCAGTAAAAATCCTGATAGCCTAAAACAAATACCTGATGAATCGCTGCAAGGGCAGCGAAAAGCTATCTTGACCGCCAAGGAAAAGCAAAATTCAGATGGTAGGGTCAAAGACATCAGTAAGATGCCATCGATGGTCGGCAAGTTCACTGGGCAAGAGCAGAGCGCTAGTAGCAATGAGATGATTCGTATCTCAGGTGGTCTAATCGAGCATATGATTAACTTGTCTGGTGAGTCAGCGATTAACCGTGCTCGTATTGACATGGGTATGAGTAGCTTGACCAACAGCCTTGAAGAGATGGGCATCACGGTACAGCGTTTGGCGGATCAGTTACGTCGAATGGAGATTGAGCTTGAAGCTCAGATTTTATCGCAGATAGATGATGAGCTGATCAGCCATGAAGGCTTTGACCCGTTAGAGATGGATCAGTACTCCTCTTTGAATCAGTTATCAAAATCCCTGACGGAGTCAGCATCGGATTTGGTTGATATCAATCATACACTGTTAGAAAAGACCCGAGATAGCGAGAGCTTATTATTACAGCTGTCGCGGACGCAAACTGAGCTACAAGATGGCTTGATGAACTCGCGTATGGTGCCATTTACGCGCTTGACACCGCGCCTTGAGCGTACCGTACGTCAAACGGCCAATGAGCTTAACAAGTCTGTTGATCTAACGATTATTAATGCCGATGACGAGATGGATAGAACCATTCTAGAGCGCATTACGTCGCCGCTTGAGCATATGCTACGTAACGCTGTCGATCATGGTATCGAAGACAGCGCAAACCGTCTAAAAGCTGGTAAAGCACGCAGTGGTAACATTACTTTAGAAGTACTGCGTGAAGGCAGTGAAATTGTCATCAACTTGTCCGATGATGGGCGCGGTATCGATGTCGAAGCGGTTCGCAGCAAAGCAATTGCTCAAGGTCTTATCGATGCAGACGATAGTAGTCTGACGGATCTTGATATCATGCAGTATATTTTTAATGCAGGCTTGAGTACCAGTAAGCAATTAACGCAAATCTCAGGGCGCGGCGTTGGCATGGATGTCGTTATCAGCGAGATTCGTCAGTTAGGTGGCGTAGTATCTGTAGTCTCTGAGCTTGGTCAAGGATCGCGCTTTACCATGCGTTTACCACTCACAGTAGCAGTGTCGGATGCCCTAGTAGTGCGGGCAGCAGATCGCTACTATGCCATACCATTGGTTCAGATTGAGCGTGTGGTACGTATTAACCCAGAAAAGCTTTATGACTACTATCAGTCAAATGATGCGACCCTCAACTTTGAAGACAATGATTATCGCGTGCGTTATTTAAATGAGATTTTATCAGGCAATAAACTCAATGAATTGGTGGTCAATACCAATACAAGCTTGCCGGTGATTATCATTAAAAACCGTACTGGACAGAATATTGCCCTGCAGGTCGATCAGATAGCTGGCTCGCGTATCGAAGTCGTGGTAAAACCGTTAGGGCAACAATTCTCCAACCTATCAGGTATTTCCGCTGCTACCATCATGGGTGATGGCTCGGTCATGCTTATCTTAGATTTGATTGCCTTGATGCGTAATGCGCCAGTGCTCAAAGAAGTTGCCTCGTCTACTGGCTCTAAGCACAGACGTTTGGAGTCTCAGTCAACAGTGATGGTCGTCGATGACTCGGTCACGGTACGTAAAGTCACGTCGCGCTTCTTAGAGCGTCAAGGCTACAAAGTTGCCGTTGCCAAAGACGGTGTCGATGCGATTGAGATACTACAAGAAACGATACCGGATCTCATCCTCTTGGACATTGAGATGCCGCGCATGGATGGCTTCGAAGTGGCCATTCAAATACGTCATAATAAACGCTTGCAGCATATCCCAATTATCATGATTACCTCACGTACTGGTGAAAAGCATCGCGAGCGTGCTCTGGAAATTGGGGTGAACGATTATATGGGTAAACCCTTCCAAGAAAACGAGCTACTCAATAAAATCCAAACGCTATTGGGTGAAGAGGTCAGCTTGACTCATGAAGGATAATGTACCTGCTCTATTAGCGCTCAAAGAAAAAAACCAAAATGATATCAAGGTGCTGGTGGTCGCAGAAGACCATCACCAGCGCATGGCCTTTTCGGATACCGTACGCAGTTGTGGTTTTATATTGGTTGATTGTGTGACACGGGCGCAGCTGAATACCAAGTTTGAACTTTATGAAGCACCTATTGATATCTGGCTAATAGACAGTGATTATGATGACGGCGTTGCCACGGCTACTACTGTGTCTCAATCGATTGGAGTGTTGGTGGGTTTTAGTCAAGCGCCTTATCTAAATGAGGCGCAGCAGTATGCTAAATGGCAACGTAAACTAAAGCGTAAACTTGCGCAGATGTTGTCTCTACCAGCATTGGTGGATACCCAAGCTTACCAGAGTGATACCAGCGATTGGCGTTACGTGGTGTTCTTGGGGGCGTCTATGGGTGGCCCTAGCGCTGTCAAAGAATTCTTAGATAATTTGTCACCCACGCTACCCATTTGTATCTTATTGGCGCATCATTTCAATCAGACCATGATTGGTACGCTGCCACGTATACTTAATCGCCATAATGACTGGCGCTGTCAGGTGATTACCTCATCACAACGTTTGCAGTCAGGTCAGTGTTTAATTGCTCCTATTGACAAGCAAATTGTCTGCGATTCGACTGGTCGGATTATATTGCTTGATAAAGCATGGGATGGTGATTATAAGCCTGCTATCGGTCAAATCCTAAAAAACACCAGCGATGTATATGGTAGTGAGCTGATTAACATTATTTTTTCAGGTATGGGCAACGATGGGGCTCAGCATCTGGACTTAATTCAAGACAATGACAGTCAGTTATGGGTACAAGATCCAAAGGTAAGTGCTTGTCCCAGCCAACCACAGGCAATTATTGATTCTGGATACTGCGATTTTATTGGTAGCCCAGTGGCTTTAGCACAAAAACTTACCGACTATATTGGTGAAAGAGTGGCGGTTGCCTCTTCGTATTAATCTATTGTGAGCGACTTATGAAAGAAATTCTAAAGCATTCGTTTGAAGCAGTAAGTTTGCTGACCACGAACAACGGTATGCTCGATGTCACTATCGTCCCAGCATTCAATCAGCCTGATTGGATCATTCCGAGCAGTTTGATTTTGAGTGTGGATCCTCTTGATGAGCATATCTGGACTTATCTGTGGCAACAACAAGAAGTGGCTGTATTCCATTTGCTATCTAGCGAGCAGGTGCCAGATAAAATCATCGTATTAGAAGGCAATACGGCGGCCCATCGCATGGCGTTACAGACAGCTGGTGAACTGCGCCAACTGCAGGTGCGTATCTCTGAGGTTAAGGATGGTGAGCTTCCAGAGCAGTATCACGCTGATAATCTAAGCCATAACGATGCTAAAAAAGCGAAAAATATCGATAATAAGACTGTTGAAGCGACTGGTGAAAACCCGACCGGTGGCGAAATTGACTATGTCAAAGAGCGTTTTCAAGAAAACGTTGTACAATCCTACTTGTTTCAAACCGTAATTATCGATAGTATTCCTTACTTGGTGCCCGATTTGGATAAAATTGCGCATCAATTGGTTGATTTAGACAGCTAGCTTGTTTAGTAAGAGGGCTGATAGTGAATAACGATTCATTATAAACCTAGTTATGACTAACCCAGCCGCGATGGTCATGCCGTTAGCTGCTGTCTTTATCTATAAATGTTGGTCAGAGGTAGTAGGGCAGCTTATGAATAATATCAATGCGAGTGTTTCCAAGTGGTCAGTCGCTAGCCGCTTATTTCACTGGATCAGTGCGGTTTTATTACTGGTAACGTGGATCATGATCCTGTTATACCAAAATCTTGATAGCAATCTCTATATTGGTTTGCATAAGGCGTTTGGCATCAGCTTGTTATGTTGGATGATAGCGCGGGTTATTAATCGCGTCTTTACCAAAGCACCACCAGCATTACCAATGCCAAAATGGCAGCTATTGATATCAAAGCTGTCGCACTTTGTGCTCTATGCTTTGTTAATTGCGATGCCACTAGCTGGCTTGCTGATGTCCGTCTATGGTGGTCGACCAGTAGACATATTTGGCTTATTTCAGATTCCTATCTTTGTCACGCCAGATAGGGGTTTAGCGCGTTTTTATAATGACTTACATACCGATATTATTTGGCCCATGATTATTGCTTTTACTGTGCTACATATTGGCGCGGCTTTGTATCATCAATTTGTCAAAAAAGACAGTCTGATGGCTCGTATAAAATGACTAATAATTCAGCAAAATATATACCCACAAAAAAGCCCTCAGTACGATACTGAGGGCTTTTTAGATGAAGTGTTTTTAAATTAGAGCTTAATGCGGGCGCTTTTCCATATGCTTTTGGGCAGATTACTTCTTATGCTCAGGCAAATTGATATTCATCTCTAGCACATCTAAGCTGTCTTCAGAACGATGATTGATGTTCACATCATCAATTTGCACGCCATTGACGTACTTATTCACCACTTCTAATATTTCACGTTTCATTTTTTCGATACGATCCGCCGTTAAGCGGTTGTTTAAGCGATTTTCACTTGCAACGATAACCTTGAGACGCTCAGTGGCTAGGTTGGCGCTACCGACAGTGTTGCCATCATCAGTACCGAACAAACTACTCCAAAATCCTTTTTTCTTACTCATCATTAACCCCCAAACCAGCGCTGTAATAGACTCTTTTTCTTCACATCAATATGACGTAACGGACGCTCTTCGCCTAAGAAACGGGCGACAATGTCATCATAACATTGACCAGCGATAGAATCGGTATAATGGATCACCGGCTCACCGTGGTTAGATGCTTCAAGCACTGAATGGCTTTCAGGAATAACGCCAAGTAGGGGTACTTTTAAGATATCGTTAGAGATGGTATCGATGTCCATCATCTCATTCGCTGCTGCACGTTCGGCATTATAACGAGTGATAACCAAATGCTCACGGATAGAGCCTTGGTTCTCTTCGATTTTTTTGGTGCGGCTTTGTAAAATACCGATGATACGATCCGAGTCACGTACTGAGGAGATCTCAGGGTTGGTCACGATGATCGCTTCATCAGCATGATACATCGCTAACTGAGCACCGCGCTCGATGCCAGCAGGCGAATCACAAATGATATAGTCGAACTGCTTAGACAGCTCAGCCATTACTTCGGACACCCCTTCGTCGGTCAGCGCATCTTTATCACGCGTCTGACTGGCAGGCAGGATATATAAGTTTTCAAGCTGCTTATCTTTGACCAGTGCTTGTGATAAGCGAGCGTTACCGCTGATGACGTCTACAAAGTCATAAACAATTCGATTTTCACAGCCCATGATCAAGTCTAGGTTACGTAGACCTACATCAAAATCGATAACAACCGTCTTATAGCCACGCAACGCCAAACCGGCAGCAAAAGAGGCACTCGTGGTGGTTTTGCCCACACCGCCTTTACCTGAAGTGATTACAACAATCTTCGCCACAATGGCACACTCCTATGAATCAATGGGATATCTATTAAATAAAATAGCGCATTTACTTATGCTTTGCATACTTATTATTCACATGCAATATATGCGCTACCTGCGAGCGTAAGCCTAGCATATATAAACAAAAATTTATAGCAAGTCTGCACTAAAGCTCAAAAACAGCCAATATCTGTGTTAAGTACTGCTGCTACTGGCTGTCAGCGCTCGCAAACATAGTAAATAGTGGCAGAGACAGCAGATTAGCATAGGGCAGTTTTGTTAAATAAACTTACTATAATATTAAACGAGTCGCCTAGCCCTAAACGCATTATGACTATCAAGTAGTGACCATATAAGTATTGACTATCTATAGTTATTACAGAAGGTAGCTACTATAGATAGCCACTACAGAGATTTTCTTGGGCATTTATACATAAGCAGCAATATACCACTAGGCGTCTAAGCCTCATCCATCACGGTAAAGACCAAGCCTTGACCCTCTATAAAGCGTACTTGTACGGGCTTGTCGATCACGTGTTCGGGTAAGTTGTCTCGTAGGCAGTAAGTGCCGGCGACCGATACCAAAGAGGGGTTAAAGACCTGACAAAAAATACGAGCATCTTTATCACCCGTGGCTCCTGCGACCAAACGGCCTTGGGCGCGGCCATAAACATGCAAGCTGTTGTCGGTAATGGCTTCAGCGCCACTATTGACACTGTTGGTCAAAATCAAATCCCCACCGACGTGGTTAAGGCTTTGTCCTGAGCGCAGCATTTGATCATAGATGAGGCTGGTAATATGCTCAGCGCTGACTAAAGTCTCTGCTGGAATATTAGAGAGAGTCGTCTCGGTCGCTGTCTCAAGTGCGGGTTCAGACGCTGCGGCTACGTCATTCGTGCTGGTTGACTCTGTACTTTTGGCTTCTGATGCTTTACTGACCTGAGCAGTGGCTTTTTTGCTGGGTAAAATACGCTCGATACGTTTGCCATCAGCAGGGAAGATTGCCAATCGTTGTTCTCGCGCTTGGGCATCTAATACACCTGTTACGACACCGATAGGTTGTACGCCCCATGACCATAATAGCTCTACCAATGCTGACAGGTCTTGTTCGACCTCGCTATCGATAAGGATAGGGATATTGCTGGATTTGTTGCTGAGCGTTTCGGCAAGCTGAGATTCGATAGCGCTCAAATCATTGGTACTGAACTGCAAACGCGAAAAGGTGAGCATCTTGCCATAAAAGGCGAGAGCAGGGATGCTACTCGGGGCTTGTGCGCTGCTGTCGTTGTCTGAAACCGTCATAAGATTGATCCTCAAAAAATGTCGTATTGCTGCATGCGTACTATATTTATTATTATTTAGTGGTTATTTATTAGGTGCTGGTTATCTATCAGGTACTAGCTATTTGTCAGCTATTTTTAGCAAGATTTTATAAGTTAAGCATATCTTGGTGCTTCCATTGCTGTACTTTTACCTGTGCCTCAAACTCTGTCAAACTGTCCTCAATGATACTCGAAATTAAAGTATCCAGCGCTGTGTTATTGGTATCGATTTGCGCCACGCCGCTGGCAATAGCGACCATCAATGCATCGAGGCGTTCTGCATCGAGTAGCCGCTCGTTTAGAGCAATGACTACGTTTTCACCGATATTGTGTCCGACATGCTGCAATTGTGACTCAATCAAGCCGCCGGCGATTGGTATCATGCGCAAGTAGCGACGCAACTCAGGCGTATTGGCCAAACCTTCCTTAATCGCTTCGCCCATCGCACCGGCTATCATATTGCTACCTCCCGGCGAGGCGGTCAGCGCTTGTAGTTTTGGCGCCAGTTCTGTGCGTAGTAGCGACAACAGGGCGGCTTCAATCTCATGGCGATTGCGCGCAATCGTTGATTCGATAAAGGACTTGTGCGTTTCAGGGTTGGTAAGTTGCTGACGAAAGTTGTCGATGGTCGTCAAAATTACCCTATCTGACAACTCTTCTAATAACAGCTCAATATAGAACTTGATACGAGCAATCCATGACTGCGGCAGTACTTGATAGCCAAGCTGATATAGCCGGCGGCCGATGACCACCACCCGAAATAACCGTAGCGCGCGTAGCTGTGGAAAACAGCCTAACACTTCATACCAATGGACAAAGGGAAAAAAGAACCAGCGATAATAAGCTTTTTGCTTAACGGCAATCGCCCAACGTACCAACAATTCTACGATTAAAAATATGGTAAAAAAGCCACCCGCCGTACGCAATGGATCGTGCAAGGTGTTCTGATACCAGTTGAGCGCATCACTCAATGCCAGCCATCCTGCGACATTACTACTAAAACCACTCATCAAGATGGCATCGATACTGATCAATAAAAGATCAATACTAATAGCAACAATCATCAAGATGTCATACGTCAGCTTAAAGCGACTTGGCTTGGGACGATTTAATCGTGGCGGCTGCTCGATCGAGGAATGAGTGCTCGGAGACTGACTGTTTGCTAAGTTCGATGACTCATTTGGCATTGCTGCTATCGGCGAGCTTTTAGTGGGAGAGGCGGGCACAGTCATACCTTATTAGTAAGAAATGGCATAAGAAATCATGTCATCAGTAGGCACTGCTAGTGAGGACATGATTACTAAATAAGCGAGCGTTTTAATGACTATTCACATTATCAATGAATGGCATCAAAAAACAACCCATCAACCATTATAATTTGGTATTTTATACAAATTGAGTAACCTTGATATTAGGGTGTGTTCTCAATCTGAACCTTAAGCAGTAAATGCGCTAAAAACGGCTAAATATTTGCCAAACTTCGTCAAGTAGCTTGCTAATCTCTCGATATTATCCGTACTATTTTCTCTGTTCAGCTGCCATTTATCTTATTTTTATCACTATTTTCAAAATGAGGACACGCCACAGCCAGTCTTTAGTATTTAAATAGCAGCGTAAAAAGTATGGCACCATTGTGGTTTGAAGGTTTACTGAAAAAATAAGTTATCTTTAGCCTATTTGCTCTGCGGATTGTCTGCAAAGTCAGCCAGCATCGTCGTAATAAGGTCATCTTTTTGACGCCATATCTGCTCAACCCAATCAAACATCTTCGCCTTGATTGACTCATCTTCTTCGTAGCCACCATTTTTGATACCAGCAAACAATTCATCAGGTATCTTAATGTGTCGAACATCAACGCCCAAGCGCTTAATATTGCCTTTCCACAAATCACCATAGGTTGGCACGCCATCAGGATAAACGATGGTCATGTCCAAAATACCGTCGATATCATCTCCTAGTGCATTGACTGCGAGCGCCAAACCACCTGCACGCGGTTTCAGTAAATGCGTATAAGGCGAGCCTTGTTTGGCGTGTTTTTCTTGGGTAAAGCGCGTGCCTTCTAGGTAGTTCAATAAGGTAAATGGCTTGTCTTTTAAGAGCGCACAAGCACGTTTGGCTTCTTCGATGTCTTTGCCTTTTAGGGCAGGGTTTTTGGCAACCTTTTCTTTAGAATGGCGGCGCATCATCGGGAAGTCTAAAAAATAAAAAGCTTGGCCAACGATTGGGATATAAATCAGCTCAAACTTGGTAAAAAATCGGGTGAGGGGCAGGCGCTTTTCACCAATGTATTGCACGATACTGGTATCGACCCACGACTGATGATTGCTAACCAGTAGATATTTGCCATCCATATGAACATCATTGGGCAAATTGATACGCCAATCTTTGCGTGGCAACATATTATCGATTAAAGCATTATTACTACTAATCCAGTGGGCAGCAATTTTTATCACGGTTTTATCCGCAATAGGGGCGCCAGTAATTATTTTGGTCGCACCCATTAGCCATAAGGGAATACTATAACCAAAGCTATTGGCTGCGATGACACTGGCTGCGGTGGTCAGCGAGACCGCTTTGCCCAATTTAGGCGCGCGTTGATGTATTTTTTGAATAGTAGAGGTCAGGCGCATGTTTAATCCCTTTTCTATCGATATTATTAATATATAAATGCTCCATTTCTGGAGTCGCTATCGTCGAAGTTTTTGGCGTTTTGTTAAGGTTGAACGCGTGCTATATGCTTATAGCTTTTATTAGCGCTACTTTAGGGTCAACTTTATTGCATGATTTTAGCAGAAATTAATGATAGTGTACGACTGTAAACGTGACTAGTCATGGCAGACATCGCTAGCGTTAGAAAAAAACTGGCAAGCCTTCTGCACTTCTCATACATAGATGTGACAAAATATTACACATGAATAGATGGTAATTGCCATAATAATGACGAGTGTAAATAAGCACCTAAATAAGATTAATGAATAATCTTCTATAAAAAGTACAATTTAACCATTTTTTTAAACTTAAGAGGAAATATTATGCGTAATACATTAATGATTGCCGCAGTCGCATCTGGTCTAGCATTGAGTGGTTGTACAACAGATCCAAACACTGGACAGCAACGTTTGAATAAAACGGCTGTTGGTACACTAGCGGGTGCTTTAGGTGGCGCGACTATCTCAAAAGCAACGGGCGGCGACAAAACTGGTCGTGATGCTGCTATTGGTGCAGCATTGGGTGCAGGCGTTGGTTACTACATGGAGCGTCAAGCTAAGCAGCTTGAACAACAAATGGCTGGTACAGGCGTCACGGTTGAACAAAACCCTACGACTGGTAACATTGACTTGGTTATGCCAGGTAGCATTACCTTCTCATTTGATGATGCTACATTGAGCTCATCTTTCAAGCCAACCCTTGATAAGCTAGCATCGACGATGAATCAGTATAATAAGACCACTGTTAACATCGCAGGTCACACTGATAGCAAAGGTTCAGCATCATACAACATGGGTCTATCACGTGATCGTGCTTACTCAGTAGCTAACTATCTGACAGCTCGCGGTGTGGCTTCTAACCGTGTTAATGTTGTTGCTTATGGCGAATCACGCCCAGTAGCGGATAACAACACTGATTATGGTCGTCAACAAAACCGCCGTGTTGAGCTAACGATTAACTCGCCACAGAGCGTAAACTAAGCCATTACTTAGTAGCTATTTATATTAGTATCTATTTACATTAAGAACACTGTTAAAAAGGGTCAGCAATATGCTGGCCTTTTTTGTGCTTAAAATTTGCGCCACTAAATTATCAAGAGTACCGACTAGACCAAAACGGCAAATTATGTTTGATAATAGTTATCAATAACATTATAATTCGCAAATATTTGAATATTCTAGCAATAATATTTCAGTAATATTAATGATACCGTTTGGCAGATTTGACAGTAATTATTATTCTGGACATTCGTTATTTACTGTATTTACCCTTTTTCTAATGTATCTCATCGAGGACGTGTATGAATATGACCACAGTGACGAGCCGTAAAATTTTACCGACTACTTTAGCCGCTGCGCTTGCAGGGATACTGCTAGTATCGGGTTGTACCAAACAAGCCAATGACGATGCCGCCACTGATGCACAAGCGGAGGTACAAGACACAGAAGCCGCTAATAATAAAACCACGTCCGGTGCAGAAAAAGCCAATATCGATCGCTTGGTGATTAGTTATGCAAATATGGCTCATGCTACCTATAAAGACTCATTAGATAGCGCAAAAACCTTGCAGACCGCTGTAAATACTTATGTAGATACGCCAACTGAAGCGAACCTTGACGCGGCAAAAGCTGCCTATAAAGCGGCGCGTCAGCCTTACTCACAAACTGAAGTGTTCCGTTTTGATGAAGCCTTTGTGACTGCTGATGACCAGCGTGAGATTGGCAGCGTCGATAGCTGGGAAGGACAGGTCAATGCATGGCCGCTCGATGAAGCGCTCATTGATTACGTCAGCGACGATTACGAAGGTGAATATAACAGTCAAGACAATATCATCAATAGTGATAGCATCGCCGTCGGTAGCATCAAGCAAGATACCAGCACCATTACGCCGCAATTGTTAGCAGACATGAATGAGATTGGTGGTAGTGAAGCCAACGTAACGACTGGCTATCACGCGATTGAGTTTATGCTATGGGGACAAGATACCAATGGCGTCGGTGAGGGTGCAGGCAACCGCCCGGTTAGCGACTATATTACCACCGATGGTGAATGTACCAGTGGCGAAAGCGCAAATACAGAAGCAAGTATTTGTGAGCGTCGTGGCGAGTTCTTAAAAGCTGCTGCGCAATTATTGGTTGATGATTTAACCGCAATGGAAGCCCAATGGCAGCCTGATAGCGAACATACCTTACGCAGCGATATGATAGCGCGTAAAGATAACAATGGTCTGCGCCAGATTTTGTACCAGATGGGCAGTTTAGCACTTGGCGAGCTGGCCTCTCAGCGTATGCAAGTCGCCTTTGTCACGGGCTCTACCGAAGATGAGCACGAGTGCTTTAGTGACTTGACCCATCTAAGTTATGCCAATAATGCTCGCGGTATTCAAAATGTCTTTAATGGTAGCTATAAGACCGTCGCGGGTAAAACCGTGGGTGGCTATGGCGTGAAGAACTACCTAATTGATACTGGTCATAAAGACGTTGCTGATAAGCTGGCGGCTGATTTTAGTAAGGTGGAAAGTGATTTTAATATCATCGTCGAAAAGGGCGAAAAAGAAGGCATCAAGATTGATCAAATGATTGCGACTGTTGGTCAAGCCAGTAAACAAGGTATCTCTGCTGAAGAGCAAAATACGCGTCGTGGTTGGGTTGAGACTGCCATTACCAGCTTGCAAGAATTGACGACTGGTATTGAAAATGCGGCAAAAGCGGCTGGCATTGACAATCTAGATGCTGATGCAGGTTCACAGTTTTAAGCTCAGCTTATACGCTTACTAGCGTCAGTTGTATTCATTTATAATGCCTGATAAGTCTTTATAAGTGAATGAGAATTATTTTCATAGGAAAGTAATTTATGTATAATACACACGTTGTCAATCTCGGTTGGCAGTGTGTTTTTTTATGCCCTATTAAAATAACGCTACCAGCCAGCTTTCTTACAGTTGTACCCTGTTGACTGTAACGACATATTGTTATGGTGCGCGATTTTGATGGTTCTATACTAGCGCTAAGGCAATGCTTATGAACGCCCTTCCTGCCACGAAAGACAGATCATCTATGTCTCTTCATACCTTTTTATTGTCTAAAAATACATCATTAAAGCTTGCGCTTAGTGCGCTCTGCATATGGTCACTTGCGGCTTGTCAACCGACTGACAGCTCATCCGCTGATAAGAATGACACGCAGGCTGGTAAGCAGGATGATAGTTCATTGTCTACTGAGCGCAGTCAAAACATCGAAGCGCTGGCTGGGGTATCCATGCAGCAGCTTGCTTCCTTTGACCCGCAAGAGATTAAGCAAGGCGGTGATACTGGTATCAGCATTACCAGCGCTGAGAGTTACTCAAAACCCTCGTCAAACCTCACCGCCTCACGTAAAGGCTCTTTTTTTATTGGCAATGCATTCTTTCAACAACCGTGGGTGGTAGCGCCTGCTAGCACGGACAGCCGTGACGGTCTTGGTGCGTTATTCAATGTCGCTGCCTGCCAATCGTGCCACGTCAAAGACGGTCGTGGTCACGCGCCGATGAGCAGTGAGGACGATGCTGATAGTTTATTAATACGTCTGTCTATGCCAGCGACAACAGATGAGCAGCGTCAGCAATTGCAGAATTCCCAGATCGAAAAAGTGGTGCATCCTATGTATGGCGGTCAGTTACAGGATCGCGGTATTCAGGGTGTACCGGCCGAAGCGCGAATTGCGGTACAGTGGACTGATAAGCCAGTGACCTTTGCCGATGGTTATGTTGAAACCCTACGTGCGCCGACCTTTGAGTTGACCAAACCCGGCTATGGCGCATTCGATGATGAGATGATGGTCTCGCCGCGCATCGCCTTGCCAATGATTGGTCTGGGCCTACTTGAGCAAATTCCAGACGCAGACATTAAAAAACAAGCCAGCCAAACGCCTAATAATAAAAATAGCGATGGCATCAGTGGTAAGTTTAATTGGGTGATGGACCCGCAAACGGGCAAGCATGCGCTCGGTCGTTTTGGTTGGAAGGCCGGTCAGACCAAGCTGATTACGCAAAACCAAAGTGCCTTTAATGAGGATATGGGGCTGACCTCAAACATTCGTCCACATGAGTCTTGCATGCCGAGCCAAACCGCTTGTATTAAAGCGACCACTGGCGCTGATGAGCAAGGTAATGGCAAGACACCGGTCGAAGTGAATGATGAAGTCGCGAAGTTTGTAGAATTTTATACGCGGAACTTAGCGGTGCCACATCGCCGCAATGCCGATGATAAATTGGTGCTGGCTGGTAAAAAACGCTTTTATGATATGGGCTGCCAGAGTTGTCATACGCCAAGATATCAGTTGCCAAAAACTGACGACGATCATCTTGAGCAGCATGGACAAGTCATTTATCCTTACACAGATTTGCTGCTGCATGATATGGGTGATGATCTTGCCGATCGTACGATAGCGGGTAAGCTACCGGCAAAAGATGCACAAGTTGAGTTTTTGGCCAACTCATATGAATGGCGTACGCCGGCATTGTGGGGGATTGGTCTGGCTCAAACCGTCGATCCACAAGCGACCTTTTTACATGATGGTCGCGCGCGCACGCTGATGGAAGCGGTACTATGGCATGGCGGTGAAGCAGAAAAACAACGCCAAAAAGTATTGAAGTTGGACAAGCAAGGACGCGCAGAATTAAACGCCTTCTTAAAATCATTATAAAGGTGATATAAATTATTACTTATCCCATTACCGAGAAACTTATGAAAATAAATCCTGCATTAGCAATGGCGTTATCGGCACTGAGTGCTGGATTACTCATCAGTTGTGTCAAGCCTGCCGATGAGAATAAAACAGCAGAGGTGGATAGCCAAACCGTCGCGCAAGATGGCGCTGCCTCAAATAGTACGGCCGCCGATAGCGCGAATGACGAACAGATAGTCGCCATAGATATCAGCGCGGAGACCGAAAAAACCTATCTGACCCATGTGGCTGAAGACATTGTCATTCCGGCTTATGCAGATGCAGCGAAGCAAAGTGGTTTGTTACATGATTTGGCGCAGAAGCATTGTCAGCAAGCGCCTGTCAGCAGTGATGAGTTACAAGCGTTACGTGCTCAGTGGCTGGTGCTGGCGCAAGCATGGGCGAGTGCTGAGATGATCAACTTCGGTCCTGCGACTGCTAGTATGAGCAACTTGTACATTAACTATTATCCTGACGAGCGCGGCTTGGTACACAGTGGGGTTGCAGAGCTAATCGCGGCCAATCCAAAACTAACCCCAGAGCAGCTCGCTAACGAGAGCGCTATTGTGCAAGGCGTACCAGGTCTGGAAGAGGCGCTATTTGCCAATGACAGCTTGAATGCTGCTCAATGTGCTTATGTAGTCAGCGCCAGCGCGGCACTAAGCACGCGATTAAAAGACATCGAAAGTAACTGGCAGCAGAACGCCACGACTTTACTGGCGATTGATAAAACGGCTGATAGCGATCAAGGTTTGAACCAGTGGTTTAACGCTTTATTGTCATTGATTGAGACGATGAAGACCAATGCTATTGATGAGCCATTAGGTCTTACAGGCAAAGCCAAGGGTCATCTGCCTGCTGCTACCGCTGGACAAAGCCGCGCTATTATTAATGCTAAGTTGGCTACCTTGAATAAAACGCTGACTGACCCAGTATTGACGGCCATTCTTGGTAGCAATGATGAGAATGCTATTGCGGCCAGTCTATCAAGCGAGCTGGCTGATACCACCACGCTATTGGCGCAGATGCCAGAGGATTTAGCGACTGCCGATAAAGCCAAGCAGCAAGAATTGTTTGATCACTTTACGACCATTACCCGCCTGATGAAACGCCAATTGATTCCGACCCTCGGTATCCGTGTTGGCTTTAACAGCAATGATGGCGATTAAGTCATGCAAACCTCTGAAGCCTATACAGCTGCGATAGCTAAACGTCATAGCGCGTCCTCTAAAGCAACGCCTAGACCAGCAGACAAGCGCTCAAATCATGAGCCGCTGATGACTTCGGCTTTGACTACGCTTGGTAGCGTACTGGGAACGGCGGCATTGGTTGGTATCCATCATCACTATCGCAAGCAGCATCAGCCTGAAGCACGATTGCAGGATTATGTGTCGGGTGTGCGTGCTCAGCTGCATACATTGCAAGCATCGCCCAAGCCCCAGTTGACCCGCCTTCGCTATGCCTATCAGCAAGCATCTGCTGCGTGGCAACGAGCTTATCATGATGATATCGATGATAAAAATCGTGATAGTAAAAATATCGTCACTGAGCTGACGGCAATACATAGCACCATTATGTTGGCGCGTCCAGTATGCTGGGTCAGTGGCGTAGCGTCGATGCCACAGAACCGCTCATTGATAAATAACGACGATAGCAATGATGATAGTAGTAATGATGAAACTGGCTTTGGGGTGGTTGGTATCGATGCAGACCGACAAATCGTTTGGCAGACCACCATGCCTGAGCGTGTCCACGATATCGTTGTCCAGCCAATCCCTAATATTCAAAATAGACAAAACGATCAAAACAAATCAAATACTCATAACTGTCCACGCGATGTTGTGGTGCTGGGTCGCCGCCCTAGTGAAAAGTTTTGGGTATTAGATACGGCGATAGGGCAAGTAAAATTCGCTATTACAGCGGCTGATAATCGCCATTTTTATGGACATGCTTGCTACAGTTTGGACGGCTCAACGCTATACGTCACTGAGAATGATACGATAAGCTTGGCGGGTAAAATTGGTATCTACGATGCTCGTAATAATTATAGCAAAGTAGCCGAGTTTGACACGCATGGTATTGGGCCACATGAGTTGATCATGCATCCAGATGGCGAGACGTTGGTCATCGCTAATGGCGGTATCAAAACAGAACAAGCCTCGCGTGAAGAGCTGAATCTCGATACCATGCGTCCATCTTTGGCTTATTTGAATCGTCATGACGGAACGCTGATTGAGCAAATTACTCCTGAGCACAATCAGATGAGTGTGCGCCATTTGGCCATACATGATGATGGCACGGTGATGATTGGTATTCAGTTCCAAGGTGAAAAACATATCAATGTGCCGTTAGTCTTGACCCACTATCGCGGTGATCCCGACTTTAAACCATTGATTATGCCTAACAATCAATGGCAACGCTTCCATCAATACATTGCCAGTGTCGCGGTTGATAGTGAGCGCAATCTGTTGTGTGTGACCACACCAATTGGCGGCTGTGCGGCGATTTATGATTTAAACACACGTATGCTGATTGATGCTGTGCGTTTGCCAGATTGTGCAGGAGCCTCGCTATTCGCGGGTCAGGTATCTGGTCAGGCCAAAAACAAGGATGGAACATCAGGTTTTATCGTCAGCGACGGGCACGGGAAACTGACAAGATTGTGGGTCAATACGCTATCAGTAGAGACATCGGATTTAGCAGAGTTAGATTCCAAGAATACAGCTGCTATTATTGTGCAGGACAGTCAGATACATAATATGTCTTTTGACAATCATCTGCAGGCAGTCTTAGCATAAGTGGTATAAAAGGATAAAATCACGATGCCGCAACCGAGTACGTCGCTCGTATTAGATTTGGCCAGACAACAGCTGGCACAAGCGGGTATTGCGCTACACGTGAGTAAAAAACGCGTCAAAAATATAAATTTTCGCCTAAAGCCTCATGCGCTTATGGTTTCTGTACCGATGTCTATCAGCGCCAGCCAAATCGCTCAAGCTGTCGATAAGCGTGTCTCATGGGCGCTAGACCACCATCCGCAAGTATTGGCACGCTACCATCGCAACCAAACCCCGAAACCTGAAGCTTCAAGCGTAGACAGCCCCGTTAGCTTGTGGGGTATCGTACAATCGTTCACCCTCAGTCACGATGAAAAAATGGCTTATTATCGGCAACAACTTACGGAAGTAAATCCGACGCTATTCGCTAAGTGGCAGCCAATAGTCGGTGCTACCGCTAACGAAGTACGACTGAAAAAAATGCATACGCGCTGGGGCAGTTGTAACACTCGCGCGCGCCGAATTTGGTTGTCCGTGTATCTTCCTGCTTATCCGATTGAATGCACCGAATACGTCATCGTCCACGAGCTGTGTCACCTGCATCATGCCAATCATAGCAAGGCATTTTGGCAGACGGTAGCAGCAGCGATGCCAGATTATCAGCAGTGGCACAATATGCTGGCGGGTAAAACGGGTCAGTTAGACTAAAGGTCTCACGCAAATCATATAAAGATAAGCGCGCAGCCTGATATGATAAATGCTCATGGTACACCGCCTGTTATTTAAATAATCAAGCCAGATACAAGGATGTCAGATGAAAAATGTCAATCAAGCCGAATTTTGGCAGCAGCGTTATGAGACTGGTAGCATACAGTGGGATATGGGACAGGTGTCACCACCGCTAAAAGCTTATATCGACCAACTGCCAGCCACTGCGAAAGATCAGGCCATTTTAGTGCCGGGTGCAGGCAATGCGTATGAGGTAGGTTATCTACATGAGCAGGGTTTTACCAATGTTACGTTGGTCGATTTCGCTGCTGCGCCGATTGAGACTTTTGCTGAACGTTATCCTGATTTTCCCTCCAAGCATTTAATTTGTGCAGATTTTTTTCATTTATCAGCTGAGCAATATCAATTTGATTGGATACTCGAACAGACGTTCTTTTGTGCGATAAATCCGTCACGTCGTGATGAATATGTCGAGCAGATGGCAGCGTTATTGAAGCCGCAAGGCAAGCTGGTTGGCCTACTTTTTAATGTGGATTTTGGGCGTGATGAACCACCGTTTGGTGGCACAATAGAGGAATATCAGCAGCGCTTTGAGGCGTATTTTGATATAGAGATTATGGAGGCCAGCTATAATTCGCATCCTGCACGCCAAGGCAGCGAGTTATTTATCAAGCTGCAAGCGCAGTAATCTCACGCTTGATATTGTCCCGAGCTGGCTTTTCTAATCGCTCAAAGTAAAAATCAGTCAAATACAGTCTTGAGTGCGCCAGTAGTCCTTTTAGCACAGCTGTGCGTCCGATACGGTAATCTGTCACTGGCACATGTGCATATTCTTGGCGTACTGCAGATGCATACAGTTCATATTCAGACCACGCAGCACCCAACATACTTAAATCCATATCTAACAAATAAGCCGCATCGCTGCGTTTATTAGCATCCAGTAATTCATCAAGTTGATGGGTAGCCGTCATCATAATCAGCGCGTAGATAAGTTGGCATTGCTCAGTAGTCAGATAAGGACTTAACGATTCCACCGCATATTTTGCACTTTTAAGCTCATTATCTGAGCGCGTCGGCTCGTATATCACATCGTGATAATACAATGCTAAAGCGATAATATGCGGCTCATAAAGATGAGATTTAACTTGCTCAAATTGGGCAAACAACTGCTCAATATGGCGCAAGGTATGATAAGCGCGTTGAGGTTCGTTGTAGCGGATAGCGACTGCTTGCCAAAGCGCTTGTACTTCCCTTGGATCAATATTATTAGCAATGGCAGCTAAATGCATGGCGAAGCGCTGACCAAGGTCGGACGTTACGTGCGAGACATCATTCATATTTACCCTCACTTGCCTAACATGATTAACGCCTCATAATCTCAACAGTTCACTCAGCTTTTATTAGCTGATTCTTCAAAAGCTTGTTTAAACACTTTGCCCAGTAAATTTACATCGTCGACACGCGCATAATTCAAACGGGTGACAAAGGCGATGTGGCGATGTGGGCCTTTTTCTGCCAATGGCACTGCGACTGCATTTTGGTTTTGTAGATGTAATTGATCCAGCGCCATTTCAGGTACTAAGGTTGTACCCATATTGGCAAGTGCCATCTGAATGAGGGTGTTGAGACTGGCGTCAGAAAAGCTCGACTTCATCTGTGCGCGATCAAAATGACATACTGATAGCGTCTGATCGGTTAGGCAATGTCCTTCACCTAACAGCATAAGATTGGCCGTAGCGAGCTCGTCAGAATTAATGGTCTCAAGCTTGGCATGGACATCGTCTTTTGGGAATACCGCAAAGAAGTCTTCACTCCAAAATTCAAAACTGTGCAAGCCCTCTACGGCATAGGGTAGCGCAATGATGGCTGTGTCAATATGACCGTAACGCACTTGCTCGAGTAAGCGTTCGGTTTGCTGCTCAACGATGGTCATACGAAATTCTGGATAATTGGCTCGCAGCGCTGGCAGGACTTTTGGTAGTAAATAAGGCGCAATCGTTGGAATAATACCGACAGTCATCGGGTAGGCAAGTGGCGTTTGATGACTATGCGCACGGGTGGTCAAGTCGCTCACTTCAGAGAATACACGCTGCGCCCGCGTGAGGATATCTTGCCCAATAGGAGTGATAAGTACTTGTTTGTTATTACGCTCAAAAATCTGCGTGTCTAATTGTTTTTCTAATTCTGCGATACCTAAGCTCAGCGCAGACTGCGAAATATTACAATCTTCCGCTGCCCGTTTGAAATGGCGGTGTTTAGCGACTGCTAAGGCAAATTCAAGTTGACGTAAGGTAATCATAAGACCTCTTTTATTGTTGGTTTTTATGCAAGTGATGATACTTATGTCTCTTGGTCATTATCGAAACTTACCGATAGCGCACTGATGACAGGAAGTAGATAGAATAGTTTAACAAGTTTAATAAAACAAAACATCACATTAAAAACTTTTAACTGGATTAACCATAGAATTCGCGTATAGTTTGTCAGGTAGCCCAGATAGTTCAAGGCTTAACGGAAACAATCAAATAAATAATCACAATTTTATTCAATCATACTTAATCAAAAAAGGAGCCAATCATGGCGTCTATTATCAATCAAGAAATCCCAGAATTTTCAGCAGATGCATATGTAAACGGTGAATTCAAAACCATCACTTCAGAAGACGTAAAAGGTGACTGGGCGATTTTCCTATTTTACCCAGCTGACTTTACCTTTGTTTGCCCAACTGAACTTGAAGACATGGCAAACCATTATGAAGAGCTTAAAGGTTTGGGCGTAGAAGTGTATTCAGTATCGACTGACACTCATTTCACGCACAAAGCATGGCATGACTCTTCAGAGGCTATCGGTAAAGTGACCTATCCAATGATCGGTGATCCTACTGGTAAAATCACTCGTGGTTTTAACGTGATGATCGAAGAAGCAGGTTTGGCTGAGCGCGGTACTTTCTTAATCGATCCAGATGGTTTGATTCAAGTTGCTGAGATTCATGCTGGCGGTATCGGCCGTAGTGCAAAAGACATGCTACGTAAAGTAAAAGCAGCACAGTATGTTCGTGAAAACGACGGCGAAGTTTGCCCAGCAGCTTGGGAACAAGGTGGCGATACATTGAAGCCAAGTCTTGACCTAGTTGGTAAGATCTAAGTCGGCAAAATCTAAGTAGTTATCCAACTATTTAGCGAGAGGTGCGCTGTTTTTATGATTTTTTAATCTGAACCAGTGCTATAAATAAAGACCCCATCAGCATACGTTGATGGGGTCTTTTTATATTAATAGTTTAGATTTTTATTGTTGTTTGTCGATAATAGATGAACGATTATGCTTGAGATTGCGTTTTGTTTTTATCGATTATCTTATAAATCTCATCTTTAAGATGTAGCTTGCGCCGCTTCATTTGTTCGATTTCTTCATCGCGGCTGGCGTGTTTGACCACGTCATTTTCGAGCTTGTTGATTTGCCTATCCAGCGTGGTGTGTTCATCGAAGATACTCGCAAAGTGCGTATTTTTTTGTTTGAGCTCATCGATGATGTCGCTGTGGTCTTGCCATTTATCAGTCATGGTCATGTTGTCATCCTTGTTATTTAGCGTGTGCTTAACATAAGCAGTGACGCGTTGTGGTTAAGGCAGATTATGATTGTGAGACTTGTTGATTATAAAATTAAGATTTATAAAACTAGGGCGTGTCATCATTTAGATTGTGAGGCTTAAAATGAGGAAAATTGCAGCCAAACAAGGAAGGAATTGCCGTAAATATGAACATATTGACAAGATTTCTGACGATGTTTGACTAAATTTAGCCATTTTAAGACCACTAAATGTATCAATGTGCTAATTGATGACATTCCCTAGATGTAAGAAATTCTTAGCAGTAATTTTAGGGCGTCTCCTTAATCTGAATGAGTATGCTCAGATGAGATCAAAATGAAGATACGCCCTAATAAATGAAGCATTAAGCGTGAGATTGCGTTTTGTTTTTATCGATTATCTTATAAATCTCATCTTTAAGATGTAGCTTGCGCCGCTTCATTTGTTCTATTTCATCATCACAGCTGCTATGTTTTATTAAATCCTTCTCAAGATAATTGATCTTTTCATCAAGCTGAGTATGCTCGGCAAAAATACTCGCAAAATGACTGTCTTTTTGCTTAAGTTCAGCAATGATTTCTTTGTTATCTGTCCTTGTATCAGTCTTTCTCATCTGGTCATCCTTGTTATGAAGCGCAAGCTAACGATTAGCATCAGCGCATTGTCGTTAAGATCTATGATTGTGAGACTCGATTATTATTGAACCAAACCGCTATTACTCTCAATAGTGATAAGGCTTAATACAAGCAAAAATAGCCTTTAATAAGCATGCATAAAAGCCAGGTTTCCGCTAGAAAACAGGAATTATTCCTATTGCTCTTACTCGATTGTAGCGAAAAAACCCTGTTGATACTATGAGAATAATCTTCTTGTAAGTTTAAATTTAATTAAAAATGACAGTTAATGATTGGTTTTATAAAACATAAGATTTGGGTTTCTCAGCTTGCTCAAACTCATGAAACCTATGATAATAGGGACATCGAAAGGTACAAGCCTTATCCAAATAACACTTTAAACAATATTACTGACTCCAGATTTTCCATCTTTACACGTGCAACCACTTAGTTGTCGTTACATATTGAATAATAATGAGGAACAAACATGATAGATCAAAGTTTATTAGATGCTGTCAAAAGCTATAGCGAGAATATGACCCGTCCCATTACCTTTGTATTGGGTAGCGGTGAGCATGCAAAGCGCGCAGAGTTGATTGATTTTTTGACCAAAATTGCTGGTACGACTGACAAGATTAATTTTGATGTCGACGCTAATGACGACAGCTTATCGAGTCCCATTAGCTTTAAAGTCGTCAGCCATGCTGATGACGCGTTGACTGATACGGGTATCGTCTTTAGCGGTATTCCTGGTGGTCATGAGTTTACCTCGCTTATCTTGGCAATCTTGCAAGCGGGTGGTCATACGCTAAAACTAGACGAAGGCATTCAAAAGCTGATTAAGCGTTTTAATAAGCCACTACAGTTCCAGACTTACGTGTCGTTATCTTGCCACAGTTGCCCAGAAGTCGTGCAAGCGTTGAATCAATTTGCCTTATTGAATGACGGCATCAGCAATGAGATGATCGATGGCGCGTTATTCCAAGAGCAAGTAGAAGCAAATAACATCCAAGGCGTACCAGCGGTATTTTTAAATGGTAAACCTTTTGCTAATGGTTTGATTGATACGGCCAAGTTGATTACCAAGTTGCAAGAGCAGTTCCCTGACTTGTTGGCAGAGGGTAGTGCAGACGATGCTGAGCAATTAGAGCAGCAAGATGTCACTATTATCGGTGCAGGCCCTGCTGGCGTTGCCGCTGCTATCTATACCGCGCGTAAAGGCCTAAAAGTGACCATGGTCGCTGATCGTATCGGTGGGCAGGTCAAAGATACCCAAGATATCGAAAACTTGATTTCTGTACCATTGACGACAGGTACGCATCTATCAGCAGACTTTGTCAAACATTTAGGCGAATACAATATCACGCTGAAAGAACACGTCAGCGTCAAAGAAATTGGCGAGACTAAGGAAGAGAACTATAGTATTCACCTCAACACTGGTGAGACGTTTGAGACGCGTAGTATCATCCTAGCGACGGGTGCTCAGTGGCGTAAGCTTGGTGTACCGGGCGAAGAAGAAAACATTGGTAAAGGCGTGGCTTACTGTGCGCACTGTGATGGACCCTTCTTTAAAGGTAAAGAAATCTCTGTCATCGGTGGTGGTAACTCCGGTGTCGAAGCGGCGTTAGACCTTGCGGGTATCGTGCAGCATGTGACGGTGCTTGAGTTCGCTGATGATCTAAAAGCGGATCAGGTATTGATTAACAAAGCCAAAGAGAAGTCAAACATCGAGTTTATCACTGGGGCGGCGACCAAAGAGATTAAGGCTACTGATGGTAAAGTCAGCTCTATCGTCTTTGAAGATCGCAAAACAGGTGAAACTCATGAGCGTGATTTGTCCGGTGTCTTTGTACAGATTGGCTTAGTCCCTAATACTGGATTTATCAAAGGCTTTGTTGATTTAAACCGCTTTGGTGAAATTGAGATTGATGAGCGCTGCCGTACGGATCGCAAAGGTATCTTTGCTTGTGGTGACGTCACGACTGTGCCATTTAAGCAAATTAACATTGCGATGGGCGAGGGTTCAAAAGCGGCGTTGAGTGCTTTTGAGTACTTGGTCATGCAGTAGATTATTTAGCTTTAAAGTTAGTTTGAGAAGCCACCTCTTTTGAGGTGGTTTTTTTGTGAAAAATGTTTTACTGCTTGTTAAATAATATAAGTTGACGTATGTTTGTTAATATTTTTTTTATGAGAACTTAATAGTGAAAAATAAATGTGCAATCAACAAAAATAGTCATTGGGCTAAATGTCTGGTTTTTATATCGTTTATATTTAGTGTAACCAATGCTTATGCAGGGCAAACCGTCAATGAGATTCTGAATGAATACTATCCCATCTATAATGAGACAAAGCAGTGTCAAGGTATTATGGCTAATAACGGTTCATCATCTGGCGAAGAAACACCGCATCAAAGCGGATATTGCATAGAGATTGATAGACAACTGGAGGTACGAACCAAGCAAGGTAAACGGTTATACATATCAGTCATTGGTGACGTCGCTTTTCATGAAAATGGTGCTGCGGCATATAGTTCTCACGCTGATACTGGTCTAGTGGGTATGTTCGTTTTAAAGCCACAAGGTTCCGGTTGGGAGGTGGAATACGCTAATCCAGTGATGAATGCAGGCGCTTCTGGTGCAGGACTAAAAGACTGGAAGCTGATACGAGTTGCCCCTGATATTTGGGGATTTATTAATATTCATAGTGATTCGCACTACATTCAATCTTTTTCTAAATACGTATTAATGACACCAGACCCTAAGTCAAAAAAAGTGATATATAGTCATATAGCTGCGAAAGCAACTACAGAAAACAATCCTATAGCACCATCTGGCTGTAGTAAAGATAGAAAGGTAGAATATTGCACATTATTGAAAGCCAAGCTCAATATCGATAAAACGACGCTGATAAATGGTTTTTACCCGCTAGAGATTACAATCAGTGGTCATAAGTATAACTATAACGGTTCAGAAAAAAAGACCTATAACAATCAGGTCTATAAAATAAAATACGAGCCGAAAAAAGGGTATCAAAAGCCCAAAGATTATCCCGTATAGTGATATCATCAGAGTCATTTACTGAGCCAATTGAGGTAGGTATGATGCACGCCAAATTATATGGATCAATACTCATGTTAAGGTTATGTCTTAGTTTTGGATTACTAGGTTTTGTCACAAATGCCTCTGCTGCTGATAGCGTGATGGATATCCTCAAGCCGTACTATCCGATTTATAATGAAGCATTAGGGTGTCATGGTGCGATTGCCCCTTCTGGTTCCGTAAGTGGTTTAACTAGAGAACCTTATATGACCGGCTATTGCATCGATATTGATCGGCAAAAAGTCATAGAGACGGATAAAGGTAAACGCTTATATATATTAATTACAGGCGATGTTAGCTTTGATGAAGATGGTAAAGAAGTTTTACGCGGTCATGGCGCTAGTGGTTTAGTCGGTATGTTTGTTTTAAAACCTAAAGGTGAAGGTTGGCAAGTTGAGTCGGCCAATCCTTATATGAATGCAGGTAGTTGGGGGCTTGGTTTAGGGGGTTGGGGTTTAGAACAGTTTGCCCCAAATACGTGGGGCTTTATGAACGAGCATGGTGATACGCATCAAGGTTACACGAGTACCAGCTTTGTGATATTGACGCCAAATGGTCGCGGTATAATGGAGAACTGGATTGGCGCAGGTTTTGATAGTGATGGTTCAGACAGTTGCGGTGGTAAGGGACAGCGTCTGTGTAATGATAGGAGTGCTGATTTAGAAATTGATACCAGTAAAACGGTAAACGGGTTTTACCCTCTAAAGCTAACTGTGAATGGATATAATCAGGGTAAAACCTATAAAAATAGTATCTTTTCCATCAACTACCAAAAAGACAAAGGTTATATAGAGCCTAATGAATATCCTTTGAAAGATAATTATTAGGCTTGTTTTCAATGATTCACTTTTGGTCAGCCAACACCCCAACCACCGACAGTATCTCACCTGCTTCATCCTCTTTGATGACGCGTGTCTCTTTTAAAGCTGAATCGATCCAAGCTTGTAGATGAGGATTGTTTAACATCGTTTCACAATACTGTTTGGTCGTTGGTTTTAATACTATGTTAGAGGCATCAGTATAAGTCTGCAAGCGTAGCACTACTGGCGCAAAAAAAGCATCGGCAGCCGTAAATTGACCAAATAGATAACTGTTTTTTGAGCGATTTTTTAAACAATCCGCAAAAATCTCTTCGACACGAGCAATGTCAGTCAGGCAAGCAGCGCTGGGTTGTATCCTTGCTGTAGCTCGGATATTCATCGGCATGTCACTACGAATGCCCATCAGCCCTGAATGCATTTCGGCGACGATACTTTGGCAGTAGGCGCTATTTATTCTGTTGCTATTATCAATATTGGACTTATTCAGTCCTATCCAAATATCCAAGTTTGTCAAATAATCATTGGCGTGAATGGCAATCGCTAAAGTATCCCATACCATAACTCTTTCATCATTCTCGCCATAGACTAAAACGGGTACTTTACCTGTTGGCGCATGCTCATCGAGAATCGGTGTCGCTGAGGGATGAAACAGCTCAATCACTTGCTCCTCAAAATCAATATTAAAGGCTTTGAGTAATAGCCAAGCTCGTAATGACCAAGAGGAATAGTTTTTATTGCCGATGATGAGAAGTGGTTTTTGCATCATAAAATCCTATCAAATTATATAAATAAAATTTGATTATGTACCCAATGCTGAAAATTGACCAGTCTATAGTTTAGTAATCCCAATAAAAAATGCCCATCCAAAATTTGGACGGGCGTTTTTAAAACAGCGGTAATTGTATTTAGATCAATATCAATCGTCTAACAAATCCATGCGCTTAGCGGCTTCATAGATACCGGTTGAGCGATTACCAGTACGGCAAAATATCAAGACGGGTTGCTCGGCTTGATTAAAAAAGTCAGCAAACTCCTCGACGTGGTTTTGATTGAGCTCGCTACCAGCGAATGAGACTTCTTTATAAGCAAGTCCTGCTTCCTTGGCAGCTGCTTCAATCTCAGCACTGGTCGGTTGTCCCAGTTCTTCGCCATCAGGACGATTATTGATAATGGTTTTGAAGCCGTTTTCGGCAAGCATAGGGACTTGATCAGGGGTAATTTGTCCCGTAATACTGATTTCGTGGCTCATAGGAGCTCCTTTTATTGTTTATATGAAAGAGTAAAATGTTTGTTATAAAAATACAGCATATAAGGGTAGGTTTATTGCAGTCATTTCTAAAGAGACCGTATGTAAGCGTTATAGTCGTTTTATAGCAGACCTTGCATCAATGCGCTTTGATACAGCAGTTTGGCACGTGCACCCGTACCACAAAACATCAATATGGGTTTTGGCATCGCGTGATAAAAGGCGGCAAACTGTTCTACAGTCAGCATACTCAGGCGCTCATCATCAAAGGGCAGATGGTGATAAGTCAAATTCGCTTTTGCCGTTGCATTAATAAAGTCGCAGCTGTTGGGCTGAGTGTCGACCTCGGCATCAGGGCGTATATTGAGCACTGAGCGATAACCCAGTTCCGCAATCTTGATGCATTGGCTCGGATAAATTTGCTTATAAATCGTTAAATCATTGGTCATAAAAGGGGTCGTTTGCGTTTATTAAGGAATGTAAAAAACAATAAGGCGTCAATTTGACGTTTAGAGGCTGTTTTATGTCGTTTTGGCTTGGTTTAGCTTGGCTTAGCTTAGCTTAGCTTGTTGAGATTCAATTTAGTTATACAACAAGCTAGCATACTATACGCTCTATCATAACGATATTTTGTTGCAGACATCAATAGTGATTGTATGGTTGACGCAAATATTAGGGGATGTTCAATACGGCTTGAGTATTCAGCTTCAGTATTTAAATTAAATGTTCAACTTAAATATTCAAATTTGCTTTAGTTCATTGACGGCGTCCATGGTACTAAGATACACCTGTCCTGATAGCTCAGTGATCAGTGGTGTGTGCTCGATGATATCCATAACTGGGCCTTTGATAAAGCTAAAGTGTAAATGCTTGTCTTGTAGGGCAAGCTCTTGATTCAAGGTGCTGAGCATTTCTTGCGCAGTCAGATCAATGTGGTTGACAGCAGACATAATAAGAACCAGCTCATGCGCTTCTGGATACTGTTGTAAAGCATTTAAAATACGCCGATGTACCGATTCGCTATTACCAAAGAACAGACTCTCATCGATACGTAGCATCAATAAATTATGAAAAGTGACAACATCGTGACGATTGATATTGCGAAAGTGGCCCGTGCCAGCCAATTGACCAACGATGGCGACATGAGGTTGGCTCGACTGCCAGATGAGACTGGCAAATGACACCATGAGACCGATGACAAGGCCAGTATTTAGCCCAAATATCAGTACCCCAGTAAACGCGGCGATAAAGCTTGCCCCATCTAAGCGATCTCGTTGCCAAGCGGACTTTAAGGTGGCAATATCGATTAAACCAATGATGGATGCCATGATGGTTGCGCCAAGTAAGGCGTAGGGTAGCGGGGCGAGCGCATTGCTAAATGCTATCAGCGCTAAAACCATGACCAGTACCGTCATGAGGCTGGCAAGTGGCGTCTTGGCACCTGAGTCAACGTTGATAGCCGTCCGTGAAAACCCACCTGCCACGGCAAAGCTCTGAAACAATCCGCCGGAAATATTGGCGAGTCCAAGCCCCGTTAGCTCACGATTGGCATCAAACTTCTCACCGCGCAGCCGCGCATAAGTACTGGCGACGGAACTGCTGGAGACAAAGATAATAAGCGCCATGAGTCCTGCAGTTGGTAAGAGTTTAAGTGCTTCTTGGATATCTGGTAGATGGGGCAGGGTAAAACTCGGTAGCCCTTGCGGAATACTACCGATAGTGGCGACGCCACGCGCATCCCAATGCAGTGCCATACTGAGTAAAATGGCAATTCCCAGTAAAATAAGCGGAAACAAGCGCTCCGCCCATTTGGCAGAGGAAGAAGACAGCCACGTTCGCCACACCCATTTGCTACCGTAGCGATTTATTAATAAGAGGGCAAAGGCGATCACGCCAATCAGCAAGGTCAGCGGGTGTAGCTGGCGCGCATATAACTGCATCGTCGATAGATAGCTAATTAGGCTACTACCTGCTATCGGAATATCCGTTAAGTATTTTAGCTGACTGACGAAGATAAGAACCGCCGCGCCGCTCACAAACCCTGCCGATACGCCGCGGCTGATAAACTGCATAATCCAGCCAAGCTTGAGCCATCCTGCGATCCAAAGCAGCGACCCTACCATCAGTGCCAATAAACTTGCCATTAGAGCATATTGTTCCGGGCCCCGATCAGCGTAAGGCAACAAACTACTGGCAGTCATAATAGCGGTGATGGCAACCGGTCCGACTGCTTGCACATTGCTAGAGCCGAGCCAAGCGTAAACGATGACAGGCACAATCGCTGCGTATAGACCGTAAACGGGTGGTAAGCCTGCAAGTACGGCGTAGCCAAGACTCTGCGGTATCACCAGTACGCCCACCACCAGTCCAGCGATGACGTCAGTCGGCAAGGCAGCCAGCTGATACTGGCGCAGCCAAATGGGAATGAGGCGAGCGGCGATAGAGGTCATATCAATACATCATCACAATAAATAAAGTTAAAAACAGCTAAGAACTCAATAACCAGTTAGGCATCTGTTTTGGCACAAAAGCGCTCATACAGTAAATGTAGCACCGCCAAAGCGTCGTCGCTGGCGATACTATAATAGATTTGCTTGCCGTCGCGCCGTGTCGTGACCAGCTCATCCTTGCGCAAGATACCTAACTGCTGTGATAGGCTCGGCTGCCCAACACCGACCAAACCCTCAAGCTCACTGACGCAATACTCGCCTTGTGTCAGCTGACAAAGGAGGAGCAAGCGATCAGGATGTGAGAGCGACTTTAATAATTGGCTGGCTTGCATAGACGCTTTTTGCATTTGTTTGGCAAGATCTATCGGCGCAAAGTCTGCGTTACTATCTGACGCAGACTCGATAGTACGGTCAGTAGAGCTAGCCAATGCTGAGGTGGAAGTTGTCAGAGTGAGCTCCTTATATAAAACCGCGATAGAGGTCGTGCGGCTTGTATAAAAGTAATGTGTGATTACCGTTAATTATCAATGATATCGCAATCCATAGCAAGTTATCATTATTTACATTATATAAATTGATAAATTGTATGACGGTTGCTATATTGGTATTAACGTTACGAAAGCATATTAGGACAGGTTTAAAACCTGAAGGCTAATGTCGACATTGTTCTTGATGTTGCCGTCAGCGTTAAGATTAACGGCAACTATTTATAACCATTTTCAAGATGTGTTCGTTTACGTATTAAACATTGTATATGACCACCCATTATACTGAAAGAATGGGTGGAAGATTGACATCATCCTATAAAAACAGAGAGGCGGCCATGCAAGTTCATTCGTTCTTACATAGCGACACCGAGACTTATACCCATGTACTCGCAGACGTTCAGCAGCAGCTGTGCGCCATTATCGATCCGGTATTGGACTTTGACTCAAAGTCAGGACGTACGAGCACCAAGAGCGTAGACGAGGTCATTGAGTTTGTACGTGAGCACGGTTGGCAACTGCTGTATGTCATCGAAACCCATGCGCATGCCGATCATCTCTCAGCGGCTATCCATGTTAAAGAAAATCTCGGCGGAGAATTGGTCATCGGTCAGCATATTACCGAAGTACAAAAAATATTTAAGCAAATTTTTAACTTTGATACTAGCTTTCGCACCGATGCCAGCCAATTCGATATTTTGACCGACGAAGGCGACACGTTAGCGCTTGGCGATATTACGATCACAGCCATGTATGTGCCCGGTCACACACGGGCGGATATGGCTTATCTGGCGGCTGACAAAGAAAAAACAGTGGTCTTCGTTGGCGATACCTTGTTCGCGCCTGACGTCGGTACAGCACGCTGCGACTTTCCCGGTGGCGATGCCAAAATGCTCTATCATTCTATTCAAAAGCTACTCGCGCTCGATGATAATACAGTCATCTATCTGTGTCATGACTACCCAGGCCAAGGACGCAAGCACTGTCCAACCACTACAGTAGCGGCGCAGAAGCTAGGAAATATTCATGTGAAAGATGGTATCAATGAGGCAGAGTTTGTGCAGATGCGTGAGCGCCGCGATTCGACTCTTGAGATGCCGCGTCTGATTATCCCGTCTGTCCAAGTTAATATCGATGCCGGACACTTTCCTGCACCGGAAGACAATGGCACGCGTTATTTGAAAGTACCGATCAATGTCCTTGGTGGATAAGCTAAATAGTGCTGCAATAAGTGATATTATCTGTGTCGATCCAGCGGTTCAGATGCAACCAACTTGGGCAAATAGCTTATAGATGAAAATGCCAAAGTTGAATTTTTAAGACAATAAAACCATCAAAATAATTAGAATAGGAGATATACAATGAGTGAGCAAAACTCGCACGTGGTATGCCCACATTGCCAAGCCACCAATCGCGTACCCGCTGCCAAGTTGGCGGCTGATCCAAACTGCGGTAAGTGTGGTCAGCCATTATTGACCGCTAGCCCGCATGAGCTAAACGGACAAAGTATTAATAAAGTTATTCAAAAAAATGAGCTATTGACTGTCGTAGACTTTTGGGCGAGCTGGTGTCAGCCTTGTATTATGATGGCACCGGAGTTCAAAGCCGCTGCTGGTCAGCTGCCGCAAGTAGTGTTTGCCAAAATCCAAACGGATAAATATGAGCAGGCGGCAGCGCCCTATAATATCCGTAGTCTACCGACGATGGTGGCCTTCAAAAACGGTAAAGAAGTGGCGCGTCAATCAGGGGCGCTTCCTAGCAATCAAATTGTCCAGTGGATAAGAAGCCTAAATTCTTAAGCATTGCTTGAGTTTTTACTCATAATGATTGGACACAAAAAAGCCAATACGCTATCAATGTATTGGCTTTTTTAATGCTGAAACAGTGGTATCTGCATACTATCAAAACGATAGCGAATAAGCATCAAGTGATTTTATTCACCATAAATCTTAACACCATTGACGAAGCTACAACGCTGAATACGGGCCGATTGGACAATCGCATCACGCTCACCATAAAGCCGTGATAGTTTGGCATCGCGGGCTTTGGTATTGTTGCTTTTGCCCACACCAAAACTGATATTCGGTGAGATGCCCCAGCGTCCTGCTGAAACTCCAACACCGACGCCTGACGCGGATAAGGTTGATTGCTCATTACGCGCGGCATCAACGTAACGATTGACGCGGGTGTACTCTTGGCTCAGTGCTTGGCAGTCATAGCTCTGATACGTACTTGGCGGCACATATTGCGGCGTGATATTACCAGTAGAGGCGCAGCCTGAGAGAGCCAACATACCGGCTGATGCCAAGAGTGTCGCTATAGTAAGGTTTTTCATAATGGCTCCATAGGGCTAAGTAATGATAGGTGCAGTTGCTAAACTTTTAAGTCAAATAATCGTAATTGCTTTGCTAGGGCGTGTCTTCAACTTATCGATAGTCATCTAAATGGGCTAAATCTTGCCAAACATCGTCAAATAGCTGGTTAATATCTCGATATTATCTACGCTGTTTTTCTTGTTTGACGGCAATTTATCTCATTTTTATCACCATTTTTGCAATGAAGACACGCCCTAATAATTATTCGCTTGCAAATGATCCTTTTTAATAACGAACATGCCTTAAACAAGCATGCAAGGCATTGTATTTATTTAAGATAGCAAAAATAACGGGATTAAGATATTAAAAATATACGCTTTAGTAGACGTTTATCTTGCAATCCCGCCATCACTTTATTCAAGCTCAGTCAGATATAGAGTGGCGATTAAAATAAATTATCAGGTTTGCTAAAGGCCAGTAATACAATGCCGATATAAGCCACGGCAGCGATAAGAATGCCTATTTTGGTTTGACCCGATGTCGCGTGAGGATGAAAAGCTTTGATACTGGCGCTAATAGCCGCTACGAGTAGGATTATTTTGGCAAATACCCATTGTACTGGCGCATTGGCATTCATCAGTTGCATCAGCATCACGGCGCCTGACACGATGAGCAACGCATAGAGGACATGGGTGGCTATTTTGAACACGCGTGGCGCTCGTCGATTGGCGCTTAATGCCAGATAGCTTTGGTATAAAAATAGCACAATCACCAATACTGCCATGAGCATATGTAAATGTTTCATCGAGTGTCATTTCCTTTAACGGGGCAATTTGCAAGTTTGTAAAAAAGCACGCGATGTCAGCTGTTTAAGTGGCAAGCACATCGTGAGCAACGTGTTTCTAATAATTGTTATTTAACTTAAAAATTGGCTACAGCTTACCTAGCTTTTATTTTGTCCGGCACATAGCGGGCTATCAGGACTTTGACCTTGCCATTCGGTTGGCGTATAAGCATGAATCGCCAAGGCATGTACTTGACCACCCTGTGAGGTCAATAAGGCGTTAACCAAGCCATATATGAGCTGATGACGCGCGACCAAACGTTTGCCTTCAAAGGCATCGCTCACAATAGTCAGTTTAAAATGGCTTTCTTTACCCTCGAAATAACCTGCATGATTCATCGATTCATTGATTAATTCGATATGCTGCGGTTGTAAGCCCTGTAGCTCCTGATGGAGCGCGTCGGCAGTCGGTGAGTGGTTACTCATAAGAATCCTTTATTTTGTGAAGCTTAACAGTCTTTGAAGCAATATTTGAGACCGTATGATGACCATTATAGCAGACGCTGATAACTGTACAGAAAGCTATTAGACGGACCATAACACAGCCAATCGCTTTAAACTAATGCCGCCATTAAGTTGTCAGTCAAAAACCTAAAAAAGCAGAGTACAACCCATGGGCTGTACTCTGCTTTTGGTAAGCTATCAACCTCTATATAAGACATTGACAGCTGATAACTGACAGCCGATAACTACTAGCCAAAATAGCTATTAACGACGTGACTTTTGGTACAGTGGCATCACTTTAGGCATCAATGCTTGCAGTTGGCTAATGCGATTGCTACTGTTTGGGTGAGTGCTTAAGAATTGTGGTGGCTCGCCTTGACTGGCGCGCTGCATTTTTTGCCACAAGCTGATAGCTGCTTGCGGATTGTAGCCTGCACGTGCCATTAGCTCAAGACCGATTTGATCCGCTTCCGCTTCTTGGGTACGACTGTGTGGACGACTCAAACCTAAATCCCCAGCGACGTTTGCTAGCTCAGCCTGACCTTGCGATAGCCCAAAGATACTCGCTGCGACGCCGATACCCGTCTGAGTAGCATACTCGCGTGACAGACGCTCACGTGAGTGCTCACGCAGGGCATGAGACATCTCATGACCCATAATCGCGGCAATCTCATCATCCGTCAGGTTTAGACGATCGATAATACCTGAGTAAAACATGATTTTACCGCCCGGCATGACAAAGGCGTTCAGCTCATTGGATTTAATGGTATGTACTTCCCATTTCCAATTAGCCGCATCAGGACGATATACACCCACTTGACCGATCAGACGGTTAGAGATGCTTTTTAAGCGATTGAGCTGCGCTTTATTGGTATCGAGCACGCCGCGCTTACTGGCCTCTTGCAAGTTTTTATTATAGCTTTGCGCTGATAGTTGCTGTACTTGTTCACTAGAGACCAAAAGTAGCTGTTGACGATCAACGCCGACAGCACCAGTAGTGGTAGTGCTGGTACAGCCAGTCAAAGTAAGTGCCGACAATGACGCGGCCATCACGGTGGTGGTAAGTATTTTTTTCATAATAAACATCCTCGCTGTAAATGATAAAAAGTAAAGTTAAACAAAGTTAGTAGTAGCGGAGTAGTCCGGTAACAGCAGAGCGGATAGAAGGGCGGTTTATTATTAAAGTTTTACTACCGTCTACCAATCTACTTGATCAGTGAAATTTTACCCGAATGACAATAAGCCATAAGTATAATAATGTTAACAACCTAAAACCAAGGCAGAAAAAGTAACAATACAGCGTATGATTGTAAGTGGCAGTAATAAAGCGGTATTGATCAAATGAAATAGGTATCGACAAGAATGACGTCACTTTTATTCATTTTTCATCCTTTCATCTTTTTTCGTAAGACTATATAACAGCGGGTTGATAATGACTTGTTAATAGTCAGATTCATGGCAGATAAAAAAACAAAGAGAAATAGTGGTTATTTTGCTATTATTTTATTAAATAATTTTAACAGTTCTGATGGCTGGATTGATTGTAAAATCAAACGTTTATGATAAGCGTGCATACAAATACAACCAAAAAACGCTGAGACTGGATAGAAATGTGAAAAAAGTGATTGACACACACAGAATATTTGCTAAAATAGCCAGCCTATCGAGACGTAGTAGTTAACAAGTTGTTAGCAACATTACGCTTTGATATTAAGCGGGAATAGCTCAGTGGTAGAGCATAACCTTGCCAAGGTTGGGGTCGAGAGTTCGAATCTCTTTTCCCGCTCCAAATATGGCTCGTTTAGAGCACTAAAGCCTCACTTCACAGTGAGGCTTTTTTTATGGGTAAAATTTGAGAGTGCTGTTAGGAGATGTTGAGCACTAAAGTTATTCCAGACCCTAATATCGATACATCACGCACTACTGATTGTTTTTTCATAAAAAAAGCCGAGCAATTCGCTCAGCTTATCTTTAGAATCCAAACCTCAAACTGCTTACTTTTTCATAGACCATGCTACAGTTTTATTGCCGATCCAATTGACCCAACTGACGGGGAAAAAGCGTAACTGCAGTCTAATTAAATTTGCCATGACACCTGGCACCACGAGGAACTCCCGTTTTTCTACGCCTTTTAGCATGGATTTGACCGCATCTTCAATTTTGAGCTCGCCTGCCAGCTTTTTCATACCGACGCCAGCTTCTGCCATGACACCGACTTCGGCTTGCGTGAGTGGTGTGTCTATCGGCGGCGGTGCAAAAACGGTGATGTCGATACCGAGTGGTTTCCATTCAAAGCTGATTGACTGCATCATGCCCCAGATAGCAAATTTGGAGGCGCTGTAAGAGCTGTAACCATAGCTGCCAGTGAACGATGCCATCGAGGCAGTCACCATTACTTGCTTGCCACGTGATAAGAACGGACGTATCGCTGCTAAGACGTTGCGCGTGCCAAATAGATTGATAGTCATGACACGCTCAAATTGCTCTTGACTCATGTCATCAAACGTCCAAGGACCTGTGATGCCCACGAAATGCATCAAGATATCTGGCGCTAGCGTGTCGGCGGCAGTGGCCATTTGCTTGGTAGTCATCTCTGCATCAGTGACATCGAGCTTATAAGTTGCAATCGAGGCATCGTTTTTATTCATGGCTTGCAAGGCGGACACCGCCTTATCAAGCGACTGTACGTCGAACAATACTAGATTTGAACCTTGCTTGATTAGCTGCTTGGCGGTCTCAAAGCCGATGCCTGAAGCGGCACCAGTGATATAGACCGTTTTGTTTGTGAAGTAACCCATTAAGCGCTTTCCTTCTGTAATGAATTACTTCTTAAAGCCTCTGCCTGTAAGGTGCCGAACTTGGCTTCACCAATCAAATGGCTGACTTTATGACCGGGGATAAGCCAATAGGGAGTTGCTTCACTGCTTGAGGCACAGTTAGGAAAGTCGGGGTTTTTCGACGGACCCGCAATGGTTTTTTCGACGACCATAGAGATATATTGCTCATTACTGCCTTCTAAGGTGTTACCGTTTAAGATGACTTCCATACCAGTGCTTTTAGCATAATCACGGATAGCATTGACCTTTGAGTTCATAGGTGCATAAGCGTCTGCGCCGACGCCGTTTTCTGAAGTCACGTGTATGCCGTCTGGTACGCGCGCGACCAATGAATGGTTGCCTTCGGTATGACCGGGAGTATGCACTAGCGCCAAGCCTTCGCCCAGCTGAATGCTGCCAGTAAACTTAATGACTTTGGCAGGATCAACGCCGTCGATACCATTAGGGCAATACCACTCCGCCTGCACGGGCAGTAGGGCTGTGGCGCTAAGCCATTCTTTTTCGTGTACCAATAGCTTGGCATTGGGAAAGTAAGCGGGTCGGTCGTATCAGCCGTCGTGCCTAGCCATTGACGGACGTCTTGAGTATGCAAGTGATCGTAGCTGATGTAGTCAATATCTTCTGGGGCGAGACCCACTTCTGCTAGTGCCTGTGTGACGTCACGAGTGATGGGGGCGACCATGTTTTCGAGCGGTGACCAATTCGGCATCTTATTCGTTAGGCGTTTAAAAAAAGGCGTCTCACGGTCAGCATCGATGTCAGATGGCGAAAATAGCAAGGTCTTTAATTCGCCCAAAAAGTTACGGAACTGCACGATGAACAGACGATTGAGGATGTGAAGGTAGGGGAATTTATAAGTGCTCTGCGTATAGACGCCACTGTAGGCGTACCAAGTGGGATAGGGGACTCTAACCATGTCCGCACTTTGGTAAAACTGAACGCAGGGCTCATCGATAAAGCGCTCTCTAAATGCCAGTGCTTGCTTGCGGGCGATGTTGAGGCGCTCTTGTGGTAATGGACTTTGACGAATATCATCAAACTCCTGAATGGCTTTCATGCCGAGTGATGTTAAATCCATGTTGCATTTCCTTATGACTGATGGATAGATTTCTGAAGATTATAGTAGCAACATTATTTTGTTCTTGATAGCAGTATTTAGAATACTGCTAGGTTTACCAAGTTTTATCAAGTAGGTTAATAAGGCATATTAAATAGTTCTATTGAGCGTATCAAAATTCATCCCAATAAGGGTTATCACCAAAACGTTCTGCAATAAATTCAATTAGATAGCGGCAGCGCTGTGATAAAAAGCGGTTCTTTGGGTAAACGGCATAGGCATGGAGTGCGGGTAATTTATATTGCTTGAGAATAGGTACTAGCTCACCTTTGGCCAATCTTTTATAAGCGATAAAAGTTGGGATAAAAACGATGCCGTGGCCTTTTACCGCCAAATCAACTAAGAACTCACCATTAGTCGCTTTGATCTTGGCATTAATAGTATGGTTATGTTTTTTTCCTGTCGCATCAGTCAGCTCGAGATTGCTGGTTTTACTAAGACCATACTGCAAAAACTCATGTTCTTGTAGCTCTTCTAGTGTCTCAGGCATACCCATCTTTTCTAAATACTCAGGGCTTGCGCAGAGTGCATAACGAATCAGCGCCATCCGCTTTGCTTGATAACTGGAGTCTTGTAGCTCCCTAATACGAATGGCCAACTCATATCCTTCTTCAATCAAGTCAACGTGTCGATCAGAAAAGTCTAATTCAAAGTTCAGGTTAGGATGCTGGTCGGCGTATTCTGCGATGACATCATTTAAGTGCATCAGTCCAAATGACAAGGGCGCGGTCATTTTTAGCGTGCCTTCAATACGCGTGGGGGCACCACTGGTTTGCTCATTGAGCGCATCCACCTCACTCAAGATATTGTTCACTTGCTGATAATATTGCTCACCAGCCTGCGTTAAGTTGGATTGGCGCGTGGTTCGGCTGATTAATTGGCTACCCAAACGTGTTTCCAAATCCTTTAAACGACGGCTGACGGCAGACTTGGCAATGTTTAGCTGTTCTGCAGCTTTAGTGATACTACCTGCTTCGACGATGCGTACAAACATCGCCATATCCTCTAGCTGTCCCATTATTGATGCCTCACAATTGTTATCAAAATCAGAACTCATATTTGTGATTATTGCCGTTTATCTAGGTTCAGTCAATATATACAATGGCGCTATTACTTAGTCAAACACTAACAAACACTTTACTGGAGAATACTTATGAACAATTTACAGAATCTTAGCGCACCAATTGGTCGCCTATTTTTATCGATGATTTTTATCTTTTCAGGCTTTGGCAAAATCTCAGGTTATGCAGCGACGCAAGGTTATATGGATTCGATGGGTGTGCCTGGTATGCTATTACCGCTAGTCATTGCGCTTGAATTGCTAGGTGGTATCGCTATTCTAATCGGCTTTAAAACTCGTTTGTTTGCTGTCTTAATTGCAGGTTTCAGTATTTTATCAGCGTTTATGTTCCACCAATTTTGGTTGGATGAGTCACAAATGAATCCATTCATGAAAAACATTGCGATGGCTGGTGGTTTCCTAATGATATTTGCTCATGGTCCTGGGGCTTATTCAATTGATAATAGCCATACTCGCAAAACCTCAGTATAGTCATTGAAATTTCATCACAAAAAGGAGTCGCTATGAGCGCAGCAACGACCATTGCCCTAGTCATCGGTAGTTTGCGAGAAGAGTCGATTAACCGCAAGTTTGCAGAATATATTGTGTCGCAGTTACCAGAAAGTGTCACGGTAAATGAAGTCAATATTGCAGACTTGCCCCTTTATAATCAAGACTATGATGACACAACGATTGAAAGCTATGAGCGGGTGCGTCAGCAAATTAAAGATGCTGATGCCGTGTTGATGGTGACACCCGAGCACAACCGTACGATGCCAGCAGCGCTGAAAAATGTGATAGATATCGGTTCACGTCCGTATGGTAGTAGCGTCTGGACTGACAAAAAAGTCGCTGTGGTCACGGCTTCTCCAGGTACTTATGGTGGTAGAAGTAGTGGCCTTGATGTGCGCAAGAGTATGCAGATGCTATCCGCAAAAATGATGATTAGCCCTGAAGTTTACTTGAGTCATGCTACTGACAGCCTTGATGAAGAGGGTGTCAGCAGTGAGCGCACGCAGAAGTTTTTGCAAAAATTTGCTAGTGAGCTGGCCAAATTTGCAGAAAACAGCGGTGTCTAATTCAGTACCTGACAGCAGCGCATCTAAGCGTAGCGCGCACGGCAATAATCAACCAGCACCGTTAAGTTTTTGGCAGCGTTATCAAGCGCCTGTCTTATTAACGCTGGTTGGCGGTGCTATTGATACGATTGGTTTTATCACTTTATTCGGCTTTTTTACGGCCCATGTCACGGGTAACTTGGTGATGGCTGGTAGTGGATTGGTCAACGGTGAAGACGGGCTTTGGATCAAGCTTGCAGCTTTACCGTTGTTTATTTTGACGGTGATGGTAACCAAGATATTTATCGATAAAAGTCATAAACCACAGTTGATGTTGAGCCATTTGTTTTTGGCAGAGGCGCTTTTCTTAACTGCATTTATGGTAGCCGGTCTATATTTCCAGCCTTTTACAGATGCTGGTGATATCACGGTTGCCATAACTGGCGGTTTAGGCTTGATTGCTTTGGCCATTCGCAATACAGCCAGTAAAACGGTGATCAAACATATGAGTCCGACGGTATTGATGACCGGCAACACCACACAGCTTGGTATCAATCTGACGGATTATTTGCGTAATCGAACGCCTGACAATGCTAAAAAATTGGTTAATAGCTCAGCGTTGGTATTGAGCTTTTTGCTGGGGGCGCTAGTGGGCGCGCTGTTATATCTCAAGTTGAGCTTTTGGGCCGTTGGCTTGTTCGTGCTACCCGTATTATATTTATCGGTTATGGCACGTGATAAAGACTTTTTAAGTCATATTGGTTAAGTGTTTTTACGCTATTCACAGTCGATCGCTGTTGGACTAACTATTTTGAAGCCTATACCGTGCTAGCAGTATTGAAACTGTAAAAACAAAAAACGCCTTATCTAGCAGATAGGGCGTTTTTTGTTTTTAAGTTATAGTCAGTGAAAAGCAATATCGATATATCAGCAATACCGTCGCGCTTTTAAGATATTTTAACTATATATGGATTTCAGCATAGTAAACACTTAAGGCGTTGCGTTATGGAACACAGAGTTGTCTTGGTACTCTGGATGTTTATCAATATAAGCTTTTACATAAGGGCAAGTTGGTTTGACTCGTAGGTGCTTAGCCGCGGCATCGTCTAGGATAGTCTTGACTAAATAGCCTGCAATACCACGTCCGCCAAGCGCTTCTGGCACTTCAGTATGTTTATAATCAATGCCTTTTTCGCCTTGACTGGTAGTAAAAAACTCATAGTCTTCAAAGGCGATATGACCATCCACGTCAATTTCAAAACGTTGTTGTTCAGTGTTATCGACCACTTCATAATCCAATGGTTGCTTGGTTGACATACTTAAACTCCTTTGTATAGTAACGCTTACTTTTTTAGTGCTTTATTAATGTTTTTGATTATCACTATTCAACAGACCCTAACGTTTCTGAGTCGATCTCAATCATAGTAACAGTTAAAAATACTGTCTCTGTTATGATTATATTACCTTATCTAAACCGCTTTATTGTTCTCTGAATTAGAATAGTCATTTGCGATTATCTTGGTTTATCTATCCTTAGACAACAATTATAATAGCTCCACTGTTTAAATACATTCACTAATAATAAATTTATAAACCTATTGATAACCAAGGATAACTTATGAAAACTATCTATCATGCAGCAGATTCTCGTGGCGACGCTAACCACGGTTGGTTAAAAAGCCGTCACACCTTTAGCTTCGCTAACTATCACAATCCAGAACGTATGGGCTTTGGTGCCTTGCGTGTGATTAACGATGACTTCGTTATCGGTGGTCAAGGCTTTGGCAAACACTCACACCGCGATATGGAAATTATCAGTATTCCATTGTCTGGCAAGCTTGGTCATGGTGACAACATCGGCAACAATGGCATCATTGAAACAGGTGAAATCCAAGTGATGTCGGCCGGTACTGGTATCACTCATAGTGAGATGAATGGCGATGACAAAGAAGACGTAAAATTCTTACAAATTTGGGTTATCCCAAACAAAATGAATGGTGAGCCTCGTTATCAGCAAGTACGCATGGATGAAATCATGCAGCCTAATGAGTTTAATCAAGTGCTATCACCAAATGCTGACGATGCGGGTGTCTGGATTCATCAGAATGCTTGGTTCAGCATGGGTGACTTTGATAAAAACGTGACGCAGACTTATGAGCTAAAAGACCCAAACAATGGCGTTTATATCTTTGTCATTAGCGGTAAAGTCGTCGTAAATGACAACACTTTGAATACTCGTGATGGTCTCGGTATCTGGGATACTAAGAACTTCACAATGGACGTCATCGATGACGCTAAAGTCCTATTGATGGAAGTACCTATGTAATTTTAGGCAACTTAGGTGGTTTCAGGTCGCCCTGAGTCTAGCTAAAAAAAACTAACAAGATAGTTATCGGAGTCGGTAGCTATCTGTTAATAAAGTCTAAAAGCCAGATGCTAGCAGCGAACATCTAATAGTCAGAACTGAGAGACAAATGCATCCCCTATCACATAATAAGAGGTGACTCATGACAATTAAAAAGTTTGAACCACGCATTGCTGATGTCGGTGGTATACCGATTGCGCGCTTATTGCCGAACAAAGGCAAAAAACCTATCGGCGCTTGGTGCTTTTTGGATCATGCTGGTCCTGCCGAATTTGGTGAGGACGAGTCAGGCATGCAAGTCGGTAGACATCCGCATACCAATTTGCAGACCTTTAGTTGGATGATTGAGGGCGAGGTTTTACATAAAGACAGCTTGGGTAACGAGCAAGTCATCTCCAAAAACCAAGTCAATGTCATGACCGCAGGTACAGGTCTTAATCAAGGTATCAGCCACACCGAGCAGAGCGTGTTTCCTGACACTGGTGGCTCAGCAGATGCCGCCCGTGGTATCAGCATGGTACAGCTGTGGATTGCGCTACCGACAGATCAGCAAATCGAGCGCAATTTCCATCATTATCCAGAGCTGCCAATGTGGAGCGAAGATAACGTTGATATGATTCTCACCACGGGCAGTTATACCAGTGTAACTGGCAAGCACTATGAAGCGCCTACCATACAGTATTCAAAACTGATCGGTATCGATGTCAACTTCACGCAAGATGGTGACGTGACGCTCAACTTAGAGCCAGGCTTTGAGTACGGTATCTTAGTCTTAGAAGGCGAGATTGAGTCTGAGGGCGAGATTTGCGGGCAAGATGAGCTATTCCGCTTCCACGATACTGACGTTGCAAATAACAAAAGCATCAGACTGGTTGCGAAAAAAGGCACTCGGGTGATGTTCATCGGTGGTGAACCATTGAACAACCAAGTACTCCTGTGGTGGAACTTCGTTGCCGACAATAAAGCAGAGATCGAACAATCCATCATCGACTGGAACAATGGTCATGAACGCTTCGGTAATGTCGATTCTGATATGAAACGTCTACCGGCACCAGAACTACCAGAAGGTTTTAAAGGTTGAATTATGTAATAAAACTTATTTAATATTGACAACTATTAATTTTTTTTACAAAAAAGGAATAGGGATTTAATCCGTTGTTTCTTATAATAAAGCAGATTGGATTGGGGTATGATTGTTCACTAGCGCTCGTTAATGTGAATGCGACAATGTTAGTAAGTAATCACACCCATCTAACCTTTATCCTATTGGTCTCAATCAATTTATATAAATATCATGGAGAATGACTATGTCAGATTTACAGAAATTACATGAACTTGCTGAAAAGCGTCGTTCTATCTATGCGTTAAACGATCAACTGCCCGTCGAAAAAGAAGAAGTGGTTAAATTGGTTGAGCATGCTATTTTACATACGCCCTCATCATTTAACTCACAATCAACGCGTATCGTTGTGTTGTTCGGTGACGATCATCAAAAACTTTGGGATATAACCGAAGCTGCTCTACGTGATATCGTGAGTGAGGAACAAGATTTTGCCCCAACCAAGCAAAAAATCGGTGGTTTTAAAGCTGGTGCAGGTACGATTTTGTTCTTTGAAGATCAAACATCGGTGAGAAATTTACAAGAAGCCGCGCCATTGTATGCTGATAAATTCCCTGTATGGGCCGAGCATACCAATGCCATGCATCAGTATGTGATATGGACAGCACTTGCTAGCATCGATGTTGGTGCTAACTTGCAGCATTATAATCCAGTCATCGATAATAAAGTAGCGAGCACTTGGAACATTAATGACCATTGGGATCTGACCGCACAAATGGTCTTCGGTGGCATCGAGCAGCCAGCAGGCGACAAAGCATTTATGCCTGTTGAAGAGCGCATGAAAGTATTTGGTGCATAATCAAAAAGATTGAATAAGAAAAATAAAAGCGCCACTCAGCTATCTGTTGAGTGGCGCTTTTTTTTATAAAAACTATCAATGAGCTGTTCTAGTTAGTAGCTGCTTATAAATGATTGATAACGACTATAGTCAGTGAAAAGTAAGATTGATATATCAGTAATACCATCGAGTTTTTAGGATGTTTTAACTATAACGAGTGTCTAGTCATGCGGGCTTGTACTGATAGTAATCCGCTTAGTAAGCCACTATTTACGTCGCATGAGACTGTTAGCGACCCACGCTGGACCAATTAATAAAAACTGTAAATCTTCAAAAAACGAAGGTTTTTTGCCTTCGATTTTATGGCCGATAAACTGCCCAATCCATGCAACGATAAAAATAGCTGCCCAAATTTTAAAGCCTAAAGGGAATAACGTCATCACAGAAAGACAGATGAGAATAAACATGCTCATGGCCAAAAATAATGGTGTCGAGAGTTGCATATAAAACAGTAGTACTAAGGCGCTAAGCACCAAAGTAAACCAAACTGATAATGACATGCCCATTCCTAACAGGCTGACAAAAATAGTGGGGACACAGAGCCAATGGATTTTTTTGTTCACTAGGTTTTGATGACTGACAGCATACTCACTGAGCCATTGCTCAAGGGTGCGTTTAGACATCTTCTTTTGATGAGTGCGAGACATACTAACCTCCGTGTTAGTAAATGAATGACTGGTAGTAGCTCAATGAATGAATCTACTGACAACTACCAGTTGTAGCACTAATTTGTGTAATCTACCATATTATCTGGTAAACCGCGCAGTCAAACTGCTTATATTATCGAGTGGAAGATAGTCCATTTTATGCTAATAGTTGTTGCTCGCTGCTAGTTGTTGTTCGCTGCGATACCATTCATAAAGACCCACGAAAGAGTTCACTTGGTAGATGATGGTTTGAATGGCAAAGATATAATTGCCTGACATGAGGTTTACGATGAGCCAGACAAAATTAACGATAATCCATAGCCACCAGCTAAAAGAATAACGCAAAATCATTGCGGCTTGTGCGGTAATAGACAATACAAATGCAATGACGTTGATCCAAAAGAAAGAGATAAAGCCTAAAAATAGACTGTTATCATCCTCTACGACCGCATAGCCATAATTGGCCAGTAAGTCATTGACGGTGGGGAAGAGTACCAAGCCGATAACAATAACTGCTGCGGTAATCACCCAAACTACTTTACTAGCAGATTTTGGTATCATATCGCCGTCAGGATCAGTGTGCTTTGACCAATAAAAGATACCGTAAACGTGGGTGAAAAAGTTAAAGAGGGGTGCGAGCATCAAGCCGACTGCGCCCGAAGTGGCTTGTACCACGACCTCGCCAGCAGTTGCGCCCATCCCAAAGCCATTGCCCATGACGTTTTTTCGGAATGACAGTGATACCACACAGATCAAACCAATAAATGAGACCGCTAAATAAAACCAATCAAGAGTGCTATGTTCGGTAGTGAGCCAAAACCCTGCTGATAACGCAATAACGCCGCAAATAAACCAGGTTATGATCCATTGCAGCGCCCACTTTCCAGTAATATTGTCTAATAGCTGAATGCGCATAATGCCTTTTTCCTCAAAGTATAAAAACGATAATGATTTTTTTATTGTTTACTATGCCACTTTTACTGCTTTTTGAGACAGCTATTTACCATAAATATGCTGATCGATAAAGCATAGTGCTTGCTGGTAGCGCGCATCGTAATCAGGCTGATCAACTATGTGCGGTTTAATATCATGACGGGCAAAAATATCGACGAGGCGCTGCTCAAAGCGTCCGCGTGCCTCAGGCGTGCCTAATGAGCGCATGCCATCGTCTACCCACGGCGTATTATTATCCAGCATAATCGTATAATCTAAGCGAAACTCATCGACACAGGCGGCGACGAATGGATGGCGGCGACCTTCGTACTCTTCACAAAATGCTTGAGTGGTCACAAAGTCAGTATCGACGATGGTGACAGGGGCGGTGGCCCTAGCAGCCGCTTCTCGTATCGCCTGCGCATGATTGAGGGCAATGGGACCATAATCACTATACTGTAGCCCAATCTCGCTGCCGCCCAAATCTGTACCGACATACAGCCTTCCCATCTCAAGCGCAAAGCTGGCACCATAATAGTTAGCCAATTTGTGCACCAGTGTGGTCTTACCTGAGCTTTCGCCACCAACGATAGCAACGGTCTTGGTATAGTCGCCGCGTGCTTGTGGATGAAGCGCTGACCAGTGCGCCACGGGATTGCGAGCGATAGCATAAGAGTCAAACTCAGGCTGTAGCGAGGTAGTAACGACTGGCATCTGCAGTTGCTCTTGGATGCCGCTTTGCGCCAATGGATGGTTATCCGCCACGAATAATACCGTCTTTTCCGGTAGTGCTAATGCCTCTGCCAAACGTTGCAACTTGGCATTACTAACAGCGACATCAATATGAACATCAGCGACATGCTCGTGCAGTGGTAGCTCAATTTGATCAGTGGTATGAATATGAATAAATGCTAAGTCAGCGCAGGCCATCTGTAGCCAACGCGCTTTGTCCTGTAAGGTAATGGTAAAGTCTGGATGCGGTGATGGATGCGCCATGATGACGATATGCAAGGTCTTCGCTTGTCCTGCTGCTTCCAATATACTGCGCATCTGCCCCAAGTGTAGAGGCTCAAAATGCCCAATCATTAAACCCGTCTCGTACATAGCTGTCCTTATATATGTCTTATTTTGATTTTGTTATATTTTACTGCTTATCTAATATGGGTCTGATGCGGCTTTATTAATTTATCAGCATGGTATAAAGGTTTGAACATAGTTACAGGTAGGTTATTGTAAACAGCCGTTTTATGCTTAGAAAAATACCACAAATCTACCAAATTTATCCTGCATGATTTAATGTTTTTCTGCTTTTATGGTTATGTTTACAATATGTCATAATTGATTGGAATATCAAAAGGTTAGAGTCGCTGTAGTAAAGCCGTAAGGTTATAGAAATAAACCTCACTCTGAAACATTTTGAAATATCTATTTAAAATCAGGGGTTTACGAGGCCTAATGACAGATTAGGGCAAGTTTAAGTAGCATAAACTCACAAAGTACGTCTACATACTCAACAGATAATATTTTAAACATTGCTATAATTATTCATAAGTTGAGAACGCTAAGCATTTTTGAGAATAAGTGTTTTTAAGAAAATAAGTTTTTTTAACAATAAGTTCTCATATGAAACTAAAAATAAGTAAAAGATAAACTATATCAGAGAGGTATTTGATTTGGCTAAGTTAGCAAAATTACATCGCTCACAGAATAATCGCATGATAGCCGGTGTGATGGGCGGCATTGCAGAATATGTCGGCTGGTCACCTACTTGGGTCAGGTTGTTATTCGTCATTGTTTCTTCATTGAGTGCAGCTGTACCCGGTATTTTGATATACATTATCCTATGGATAATTATGCCAAAAGCCTCTAGCGAGTCGTACCAGTAATAGGTCTTTAACAAAGCAATCGTAAAATCATCAATGTAAATGTAATCAGTAATAGCGTTAAGAACAAAAAGGTTAATATCAAAGCTAGAGCCCATTAAAAACAAAAAGCCTGACCAATCAGGATACCAAAGACATACTTTTCCTCCTGCCCAAATGTTCACGCATTTGGGTATTTTTTTGACATTTGAGGTTGGCTTCATCACCTCGTTAGTGATGTTTTTATTGCTCGATGAGCAAATATAGTGAGTGAAAAGTAATATCGATATATCAGCAATACTGTCGCGTTTTTAGTATATTTTGACTAGATGCAATATTTCTAGGTTGTTTCTTCAGTTGCCTGATAAATTTAGTTAATGTAAATATGGATAAAATAGTTATTTTTTAGTAAGGTGAGCAGGCGAATAGAGTCGTTGCCGAATAGGCTATACGAGTACTATCAATATTTTATTTCATAATACAAACTCCACAGTGGCTTTATGACGATGCCCCAAACTATGACAACTCAAACTATGACAACTGAAGCGAAAAACTCTCAACCGATGACTTTTCAAGATTTAATCCTAACCCTACAGAATTATTGGGCCGACAAGGGCTGTGTAATATTACAGCCTTATGATATGGAAGTCGGTGCGGGTACTTTTCACACTGCGACGTTTTTGCGCTCCTTAGGTCCTGAGCGTTGGAATGCTGCCTATGTACAGCCATCTCGCCGTCCTACGGATGGGCGCTATGGTGACAATCCAAATCGCTTGCAGCATTATTATCAATTTCAAGTAGTGCTCAAGCCGAATCCACCTAATATTCAAGAGCTATATTTGGACTCACTAAGAGCCATTGGTATCGATCCGTTGGTACATGATGTGCGTTTTGTCGAGGACAACTGGGAGTCGCCTACGCTAGGTGCGTGGGGACTTGGTTGGGAGATTTGGCTTAACGGTATGGAAGTGACCCAGTTTACCTACTTTCAGCAAGTGGGCGGCATTGAGTGTTTCCCAGTGACTGGCGAAATCACTTATGGTCTTGAACGCTTGGCGATGTATGTGCAAGGCGTTGATAGCGTTTACGATTTGGTTTGGGCAGATGGTGAATTTGGTCGTGTGACTTATGGCGATGTTTTTCATCAAAATGAAGTGGAACAGTCTACCTATAACTTTGAGCACGCTGATGTGCCAATGATGGGTCAGATGTTTGACTTTTATGAGCAGCAAGCAGATAAATTGGTTGCTGAAGGGTTGCCATTACCTGCCTATGAAATGGTATTAAAAGCATCACATGCTTTTAATTTACTGGATGCACGCGGTGCAATTTCGGTGACCGAACGTCAGCGCTTTATTCTGCGTGTACGTACATTGGCGCGTAAAGTTGCCATTGGTTATGTGGAAGCGCGTGCCAAGCTGGGCTTCCCATTAGCCGATGAGGCGCATCGTCAAGCGGCGCTCGATAAGTATTTGCCCAAAGAAGACGCTGCAACTGAAAGTACAGAAAATAATCAAGCTACTGACAACAACCAAACTACTAATAAATAGGAGCATCCCATGAGTACTATTCTATTTGAACTGGGGTGTGAAGAGCTACCTCCAAAAAGCCTAAAACCTTTACGTGATGCGCTACAAGCCAGTGTCACCGAGCAGTTAAATGAAGCTGAAATTGGCTTCGATAATATTAAAGCCTTTGCCGCGCCGCGTCGTTTGGCGCTTCAAATTGAGGGTATCAGCGACAAGCAACCGGATCGTAGCGAGCAAAAACGTGGTCCAGCGATTAAAGCCGCATTTGATGCTGATGGCAATCCAACGCGTGCGGCGATGGGTTTTGCTAAAGGCTTGGGTATTGAGGCCAGTGAGCTGATAACAATCAACACCGATAAAGGTGATTATGTCGGTTATGAGCAAACCATTCAGGGTCAAGCAACGACTGAATTGCTGCCATCCATTTTTCAGACGGCGCTGGATAATCTACCCATTGCTAAGCGTATGCGTTCAGGTGCAAGCCGCAATGAATTCGTGCGTCCCGTACAATGGGCGGTATTGATGCAGGATAGCACTGTCATTGATGCGACCATCCAAGGGCATCAGACCGGCACACAAACCCGTGGTCATCGCTTCCACAGTCCTGATTATCACGATATTGGTCATGCCAATGACTATGAAGAATTACTAAGTGGTTTAAAAGTAGTTGCTGATTTTGATAAGCGTCAAATGCTCATCAAAAACCAAGTCAAAGCCTTGGCTGATGAAGTCAATTCTGATGCTATTGTGCCGCAAGACTTGTTAGATGAAGTGACTGCCTTGGTTGATTTTCCGATTGCCTTACGAGCAAGCTTTGAAGCACGCTTTTTACAAGTACCGCAAGAAGCGCTTATCTCGACCATGCAAGCGGATCAAAAGTATTTTTGCTTAACGGATAAAACAGGCAAACTACAACCGTACTTTATTTTTATTACTAATATCGAGTCAAAAGACCCCAATCAAATTATTGAAGGTAATGAGAAAGTCGTGCGTCCACGCTTGGCCGATGCAGAATTTTTCTTCTTACAAGATCAAAAGCAGCCACTATTTGCGCTGACAGAAAGTCTAAAAACTCGTGTATTCCAAGACAAGCTAGGTACGATTTGGGAGAAGTCTGAGCGTATTGCTAAGCTTGCCGCCTTTATTGCCGCCTTGATGCAACAGCAGGGTCAGCAGATTGATATCGATGAAACGGTACGTGCGGGCATTTTGTCCAAAGCCGATTTGGCAAGCTCATTGGTTGGGGAATATCCCGAATTGCAAGGTATCGCCGGTACCTATTATGCGCGTTTGAATGATGAGCATGAAGCGGTCGCCGCAAGTTTAGAAGAGCAATATCTGCCCAAGTTCAGTGGTGATGTATTACCACAGACGCCAATTGGTATTTGCTTAGCACTAGCCGACCGTTTAGATACGCTCGTTGGTATTTTTGCGATTGACCAAGCACCGACGGGCTCAAAAGATCCGTTTAGCTTACGTCGCTCAGCGATTGGTATCTTGCGTATTTTGATTGAAAAGCAGTTACCGATTAATTTGGTAGCGCTCGTTGAGCAGGCGATTAAAGGTTATAGCACGAGCGATGGCAGCAAGATTGCCAAGATGGGCGATACCTTTACCCAAGTCATGGCGTTTCTAAATTCGCGTTATCGGGCGATGTATACCGAGCAAGGCGTTAGTGTCGATACCATTCAGTCAGTGCAAGCGATTAATCCGCATATGCCGCTTGATTTTGATCAGCGTATTCGGGCGGTACAAGCGTTTAGCGCATTACCACAAGCGTCGATGTTGGCTGATTCAAACAAACGTGTCGCCAATATTTTAGCCAAATCAGAAGTAAGTGTCGCCGACAATGTTGATGAAGCGTTATTGTCCGAGCCTGCCGAGCAAGCTTTGTACACGAGTGTGCTGCAAGCACAAACGGCAGTCACGCCAATGCTGGAGCAGGCTGACTATACGCAAGTATTGCAAACGCTCGTTAGTCTAGATGAGCCGTTGACGCAGTTCTTTGCTGATGTCATGGTCAATAGTGAAGATGCGGCGCTAAAGAACAATCGCTTGGCATTGCTTAAGCAAGTTCGTGCATTGTTCCTAACCGTCGCTGATATTAGTGAGCTGCAGCTATAGTTTGAAGACAATCTGAGTATCTATTCGTTCAGTATCTTCCGTATCTATGCGCTCAGCCTGCAGCGTTAAGTTTATAAAGTCTTAATCCATACTCTAAGGAGCAATGCTGTGTTCGCTGCTATTATGATGATAATTATTATCTGGATTGTGATGTGGGGCTTTTATAAGTTTATGTACCCGCGTGCGCCTAGAAGCATGATGCCAAAAGATGGTGATGTGACCACACCGCGTCACTGCGATTTTTGTGGTAACAGCTTGGCTGAATATCGCGGCGTCTTAGAAACTAAGCCGAACTTGGTGGCAAGTAGCGACAGTGCCAGTCATTTAAGTGACAGTAATTCAAGTGACAGTAATTCAAGTGACAGTAATTCAAGTGACAGCAATCCGCAAGTTAATAAAGAACTGTTCTTTTGCAACTACGAGCATCAAGCGGACTTTCATGCTGGCAAGGTTTATAGCTCTGCAGATTAACGCAGTGTTTACTGGTTATCGTCAAAAAATAAGCGCTTAGCTGTCATCAGCTAAGCGCTTGTCTTTTTAGAATGCTAATTTAATATCAGTACAAACTTACAAGATAGAGTGTGCATCTTTCATGATTTTATTGAGCAATGCTTCAGACTGTTTATCTCCTTGAATACGATCTTCATCGCTTCTTTGATAAGTATGAATTTTCTCGTATAAATTTAAGCAGCACAGTACTAGCAAGCTCTCTTGGCTTAGGCTTGGCGCATCGCGTTTTAGGTCGAGCGCATAATTATTGATATAAGAGACGGCTGAGTGTAGCTCTTCTTGCTCGTGCACTGGGCAATAGATGGGATAGGTCACCCCAGCAATCGCAATATCTACTTTTTTGATTTGTGGCTCAGGAGTGCTGTTTGTTTTAGGCGCAGGTTTAGCAGCGCCGCTCTGTGGAGCTGAAGTATTTGCAGCTGAAGTATTTGGCGCGATTCTTTGGGATTTAAGCCCATTGGTTGGTAGTTGGTTATTTTGTGATGGATTGTTTGGCGCTTGCTTGTTTAAAGGGTTGGTCTGGTCATCAGTCATGATAAATCCTACAATATATGTCATTAAAGTGAGTAATATAAGAGATTATAAGTGTGAGTCTAGTGGCTTAATCAACGCTGTATTTTTAATAATGAAGGTACTTGATAACTAAAGCACTTAATAGCTAAAGCACTTGATAGCTAAGACAGTTGATAATAAAGGCACTTAGTCAACGTGGCTTTTATCGATAATAAAGTTATTTAAGCAAAAAGACTTAAGCCAAACTCACCACTGACTATCTCGTGCCGCTATGTATCAACCTTCTGCTTGATCGATACGGGTTAAGCGTTTTAACACCACTTGCGTCCGTTCAGCGACCAACTGATTCTTCTTTTGTAAGTCGCTGTTTTGCTGTTTGATATCGCTGTACTGCTGCTTTAATTCATTATTATGCTGTAGCAGCTCGCTGTTTTCTTGTTGTAATTGGCTGATTTGCTTTTGCAGTTTATCTTGCTCTTCACCGATCATATGATGGGCCTCTGCCAGATTTTGATAGCGCTTATCGAGATCGTTCAGCTGTTTTTTGGCACCGTCACGTTCTGTATAACTGCTATCCAGCTTGCTCTGCAGTGCGGTAAGTTCTTTGGGATCGGTAACAGGGTGTTGTTTGAGGCTGCTAAGTTCAGCACTGACAAGCTGATACTGTTTTTTGATGTCGAGTATCATTTTTTCTAATATTCTAAGTTGATCATACATAGTCAGTTTTTATCCTTAACAAGTAAGCGTGAATGAATTTTGTTCTCTGCGTTTAATAATGCCATAGGTGACCGCATAATATCTATATCAACAAAGTAATTGTATGCCGCTTTGTTTCGTAACTTCTATCAGCCGCCGCTTTATTAATGATAGTGCGCGGCATCTGTTTCTATTTAACACTACTAATCAATTACTAGGACATCTATTATGAATGATAATATCTCTGGCTGGAATACATGGCTGGCCGCGTTTGACGATTGGACTGACGTGTCTATCAGTGAGGTACACGGCTTAATGACGGGACTGATGACCGCTTGCGATGCACCTGATGAAAAGGTATGGGCCAAGGTGTTTGAGGAGCTGAGTTTTGCGCCATTGCCTGATGAAGCACTAACCTTGTTGACTGAAGAAGCAGAGGACACCGTGTTTCAGTTAAAAGACAAAGACGACGCTTATTCGTATACGCCGCTGGTACCAGATGATGAACATGACTTGTACGAGCGCGTGATGGCACTGAAACAGTGGGCGAATGGCTTTATGACGGGTTTTGGTATTACTGACTGCCGTCTGAGTGGCGAAGAAAACGAGATGCTATCGGATTTGGCTAAAATCGGCGGGATTCGTTTAGAAGATGACGAAGACTTTGAAGGTGGTGAAGAGTCTTATCTGCATATCTATGAGTTTGCGCGTATGGTACCAGTGAGCTTTGCCACCCGCCAGCGTAAGCCTGTCAAAGATATTGCGCTGATTTCGGGACTGGCTATCGATGCCAAAACCACCAAAGAGCTACAAGCTGAAGGTAAGGCTTCTAATACTAAGCCAAAACCAATGCCGCCAGTCGTTGATATTATGAATCAAAATCATCCATCATAAGTGATGTGATTGGCAATACAAATGATGTGTTGCGGTAAAAGAATAAAGAGGAGTCTGAGATGATAACTGACCATGATATGCAGCATTTGCGTCGCTGTGTGGCGCTTGCAGCCGAAGCGCTAGAAGCGGGTGATAAACCTTTTGGTAGCGTATTGGTCGATAGTGATGGTCAGGTATTACGCGAAGATCGTAACCGTGCTAATTCGGTCGACGCGACTTATCATCCTGAAATTGCTGTTGCACAATGGGCCGCGCAAAACATGACAGCGGATGCGCGTGCCAAAGCCGTGGTTTATACCTCAGGTGAGCATTGTGCCATGTGCTCGGCGGCTCATGCATGGGCAGGTCTTGGTCGTATCGTCTACGTTAGCTCCTCAAAGCAGTTAGGAAAATGGATGGAGGAGATGGGCGTGACCTCAACATCGCCCATCAACTCATTGAGTATTCAAGAAATTACGCCAAACGTACCAGTAGAAGGTCCGATTGCAGGCTTGGATGAAGAAGTCAAAGCGTTACAGCGTCGCTCATTGCAAAGAGGGTAGCTCTTTTATTTTATACCGTAATAAGGATGTTTTATGACTATAAAGAACAGCATCGATAATAATAGCACTGATAATAACAGACAAACCTTGGCAACTACTGCTTATCCCACCCAAAGTATTGATTGGCTAACGCGCTTAATTGGCTTTGATACCGTCAGTCGGTATTCAAACTTAGCATTAATTGAAGATGTGCAAGCTTACTATGAGCAATTGGGCTTAACAGTAGACTTGACCTTTAATGAAGCCAAAAATAAAGCCAATCTGTTCGTTACTGTGCCAGCAGGGGCAAACGCTGACGAAGTCAATCACGGTCTCGTGCTATCTGGTCATACTGATGTCGTGCCAGTCGATGGGCAAGAATGGACGTCCGAGCCGTTCACCGCGACGATACGTGGCGACAAGCTATACGGACGCGGCGCTTGTGATATGAAAGGCTTCATCGCCTGTGCATTAACTTTATTGCCACAAGCGGTAAAACTATCTAAAAATGGTCAGCTACGTCGTCCATTACATTTGGCTTTATCATTTGATGAAGAAGTAGGCTGTTTGGGTGCACCATTAATATTGGCAGATTTAAAAGCACGGGGTATCACCCCTGATTATTGTATCGTTGGCGAGCCGACCAAGATGACGATGGTGGTGGCACATAAAGGCATCGCGGTTTATCGTTGCCGTGTGCATGGCAAGTCTGCGCATTCGTCATTGACTGCACAGGGCGTCAACGCTATCAGCTATGCCAGTCGTTTGATCGGTTATGTTGATACCTTAGCGGAAGAGATCAGTCATCGTAGTGATAATGATGCACTGTTTGATGTGCCTTATTCGACACTGTCTGTAGGCACAATAAAAGGTGGCACGGCGACCAATATTGTCCCCAATCTATGCGAGTTTACCTTTGACTATCGCAATCTGCCGCACATGACCCAAGACGATATCCTTGCGCCGATTCAGGCGAAGGTTACAGAGCTCAGCGCACAAATGCAAGCACGCGCGCCGGAGACGGGTATTGAGCTGATGCAAGAAGAAAGCGTACCAGCAATGACCGATAGCGACAGCGCTGAGCTACAAGCGTTAATAGCAGCACTGACAGGAGACGACCAACGTCATAAAGTGGCTTATGCGACTGAGGGTGGTCAGTTTACCAATAGTGGTATCCCAACGATCATCTGTGGTCCTGGTAGTATTGAGCAGGCGCACAAAGCTGATGAATACGTTGAACTGAGTGAAATTGCGCGTTGTGATGGGTTTTTACAGAAGTTATTAGACAGCTGCACAGTCAACTGATGGATTAAATCAGAAACAGCTTTTTTCTATTATCAGTAAGTCGCGAGCTAGCATAAAATACACCGTCTTTATGGCGGTGTTTATTTTTTTAATTTTTTCGCGTATTTAATTTATTCTAAATAAAAGAGTAGGGGTTGGTCGATGTCTTGGCATCTGTTTGCGGTATTTTTTGCAAGTACGTTTTTTATCTCGGCGACCCCTGGTCCCAACATGCTCTTAGCGTTTCAATATGGTATGAACTACGGCGTGAAGCGGACGCTATGGACGCTGGCAGGGTTAAGCCTCGGTTTGTTCATTCTGCTACTTTCTACGTTGCTTGGATTGGATGTGATCAGTCGCCAATCACCTTGGTTGCTGACAGTGATTAAAGCCGTCGGCGCTGTATATTTAATCTACTTGGGTATTAGCTCTTGGCGTGATGCAGGCGAGGGCAGCTTGATGAATGATGCTCGCGAAATGGGCGAAGAAGTGGCGGCTGACTATCCTGATACGATTGAGTCTGTTAATGATAAAAATACGCCGCAGCCACGCTCCCTTTCTAGTGCAGCAGTTAGAGTATCGCCAAGTAATACTACCTTGTTTCGTACGGGTATTTGGGTATCGCTGTCTAACCCTAAAGCTATTTTGTTCTTTGCCGCTTTCTTTCCTAAATTCATTAATTTCAGCGCGCCGCTATGGCCACAATATATTCTATTGACGGTAGGGTTGTTTTTGAGTGAGACAATTTGGCAGATTATTTATACCTTAGGTGGTAAAAAGCTGGCAAGTTGGCTCAATGTGAGTAATCGCTTGGCGTGGTTAAATCGTGCGTGTGGGGTAATCTTTCTCTTAATTGCCGTGGCTTTGTTGGCTGAAGTGTTGAATAGTTTTATGGCTTAAAGGTCTTTGTCAGTAATTTAACAGGCCTTGGGCTTACTCATAAAAAAGCCGTTCACTATTAAATAGAGAACGGCTTTTTCATTCATTCAATTTTTCTAAAAATTTAAGCCAATACCTCGACTAGCTCACCTTTCACCATATGCGGACTCACAAAGTCAGTAATACGTACGCTCACGATTTTACCCAACATTTCATCCATTGTATCAACGTCATAAGGGAACATGACCGTACGTGTATTATCCGCCGTACCGATTAAGCAATCAGGATGACGATTGGCGACTTGCTCAACCAATACGCGAGTAGTAGTGCCAACCATTTCATGGGTTTTGGCGAGCGTTGAGTCGATGATGACTTTTTGGAATTCAGCCAAGCGCTCTTTTTTAGTCTTGAAGCTCACATCATCGGGTAATTCTGCTGCTGGCGTACCCGGACGTTTCGAATAGATAAAGCTGTAAGAGTGATCGAAATTTAACTCTTTTGCTAAGTTCAACGTATCTTGGAAGTCTTGCTCAGTCTCACCGGGGAAACCAATAATAAAGTCACTCGACAAATGGATATCAGGACGAATGGCTTTAAGCTTATTGATCTGATTGATATAAACGTCAATAGTATGGTTACGTTTCATTGCCGCCAAGATAGCGTTTGAGCCACTTTGAACCGGTAGATGCAAGTGCGATACCAGCTCTGGTAATTTGGCATAAGCGTCAATGATGTCATCAGTGAACTCTAGCGGATGACTGGTGGTATAGCGAATGCGCTCGACACCATCGACATGTGAGACATAGTGTAATAATTCAGCGAAACGGCAAATACTGCCATCGTCTTTTTGACCGCGATAGCCGTTGACGTTTTGACCCAATAGATTGATTTCACGCACGCCTTGCTCAGCTAAGCTGTCAATCTCTGCTAATACATCATCCAGTGGACGCGATAACTCTTCACCGCGCGTATAAGGAACAACGCAGAATGAACAATACTTTGAGCAGCCTTCCATAATGGATACAAAGGCCTTATAGCCTTCAACGCGCGGCTCAGGTAAAAAGTCAAACTTCTCGATACTAGGGAAGGATACATCTACCGTACCGATACGATTCTTAGGCGCAATTTCACGTTGCTCGTTTGATTGATCATAGAGTTCAGGCAAACGATGCAAGGTTTGTGGGCCAAAAACCATATCGACATAAGGTGCGCGCTTTTGAATGTTATCGCCTTCTTGCGAGGCCACACAGCCGCCGACACCGATCACGAGGTCAGGACGTTTTTCTTTTAACTTGCGCCAGCGACCTAATTCTGAAAAGACTTTTTCTTGCGCTTTTTCACGAATGGAGCAGGTGTTCATTAGCAGCACATCGGCTTCGTCGATATCGTGCGTCACTTCCATACCGTGTGAATCACCCAGCACGTCGAGCATTTTGCCAGAGTCATAGACATTCATCTGACAGCCCTGCGTGGTGACAAACACCTTTTTAGTCGGCGCTTTATTGACAGGCGTTTGGGCTGAACTTGGCTCGTTGAGTGCAGTGACAGCAGGCGCGGTGACAGTCGTCTCAGCAACGGCAGCGTCATTAATGCGGGGATTAAATACAGTAACACTCATAAGGATAAGTCCATGATTGACTAAAATGTAGCGGGGTAAGCGATTAACAGGTGGCGTATTTTATCACAACCCTGTGCCAATGTGAAAAGTAAGCGTGTGCTTTCGATTATAATCAGGATAAATTATTCATAATAGTATCAATTGCTTATCAATAATAGAGCAGAGATTGAAAATCGCTAACCTTTCATAAAGTATTTAGCTTGTACTGTTGTTGATGCTAAAGGTAGGCATGCATAAATTAGTGCTAAGGCGGATCAATATTACTACCGTAAGTAGTGGATATTGGTAAGGCGCAGCTAATTTGTCTTATTATGGAAAATTTTATTGTTTATCTCTACGAGTTAGCCATACTATTATCATTTTTATGCTTCTATCACTTTTATGTTTCGTGCTGCTGTCCTAATTATTAACAAATGGTAAGGATGCTGGTTGAAAGTTAAACAACTATAGTATGATGAGCCTATTCTAAGAGTGTCCTCGACAAAACATTATTCTTGATAAAACATTTCCTCAACAAAGATAAGCACCGACAAGCCAACGATTAAATACCACTACGATGATAAAGAGAGTAAGTATGACAAAGCGCCGCGCTGCCAAACGTAACCATAGCGACAGTTATGACGTCAATGCCATACCCACAGCCAAGACTAGCGAGCAAGCCAGTCCTATGAATACCAGATCGCTGCGCATTGGAGCGCTGAGTGTCGCCACGGCAATGGGCGCCTTAGGTTTGTCTCAGGTGGCGTGTGCTGAGCCAGTATCTTACGGCACTTATCAGCAAGACAGCAGTATTGACTCATTCACGGCAGCAGCCATCGCCGCCGATCGTGGTGATGTCAGTGCGCTCTATAATTATGAGCAAATGATGAGTGGCGGTTTGTTTGCGATGTATCCGACTTACTGGCGGATGAATTTAGATCTAAATTCCCAAAGCTCGGCAGCAGTGTCGCAGTTTGTGCGTCAATATCCAGATACGGTCATGGCCGAAAAGCTCGTGGCTGATTTTGCGGAAACCAAAGCAGGCTCTAATGATTATGCCTCAGTACGCCAAGTGGCAAATTTGATCACCAATGCCGATGCCAGTGAGAAGTGCGCCGTTGCGCTTGGGTTTAATAATGGTGGCGATACCATGCGCGCCATGGCAGCCAAGCCGGATGTTTGGCTGACGACCAAAAAGCAACCCGCCTTGTGTGATCAGCTGGCGATGGAGATGAACAACAACCCTATGATTAGCAATCAAGATCGAGCGGCACGCCTGAAGCGCATGCTACGTAAGGGTAAAACGGGCGATATCATGGCGTTGTCGTCACGTCTGGGCACGCCTATTCCTTATTCTGCACTCAGTGAGATTCAGCTGAGCCCGTCTTCATTTTTTACCCGTTTTACCCGTGAGCCAAACAGTCAAACCAATCAATACTTGTACTTATATGCGATGGGTCGCCTAGCAGATAAATCTTATCGTGAAGCCGCGTTGCAGCTAGATTTTGATATCAAGCAAGACAATCAGCGTTCAGCGAGATTGTTAAATGATGAGACGCGTCGCTATGCGTATCGTACCCTTGGGGTGCAACGTATGAACCATAATACCGATGATGGCTTTAATGCTGAGGCGGTTGATTGGTTCCGTAGTAGCTTAGACGATGACTTTAACTTTGAAGAAGCCGAAGACTACGCCATGGCGGCCATTCGCTTTGGGCGTTGGGATGATGTGGTCGAGGCCATCGCTCACATGGACAGTGAAACGCAAAAAGGCAATCAATGGCAATATTGGTTGGCACGTGCTTATGAGCAATCAAGCGATGCTAACAAGCGCAATACCGCTAAGAAGATGTATCAGAATTTGGCAAAAAGTAATGAGTATTACGGCTTAATGGCAAAAGACAAAGCCGGTCAACGTTTTGATGCCAGTCGTTTGGGTGGTAGCAACTTGCCAAATGTCAGTACTGCCGATCGTGCACGCGTCATGCAAAACGCTAACTTCGCTCGGGCGTTTGCTTTATACAATGCTGATGCCAGTCGTGCCTATGCCAATCGTGAATGGAATTGGGCTGTCAAGCAAGCACGTGACAATCGTGATGATAATTTGATTATCGCTGCGGCGAGCTTGGCACATGACATGGGCTGGCTCGATCGAGCAATTTATGCTGTGGACAATACTGACAGAGTCGACAGCTTGGCTTTATCGCATCCGATGCCGCACCAAGATGCCGTCGTTCGCTACAGCCAATCAGCGGGGATTGATCCGGCATGGGCTTATGGCATCATGCGTCAAGAGAGTCGATTTGTAGCCTCAGCGCGCTCAGGTGTTGGTGCCAGTGGGTTGATGCAAGTCATGCCTGATACAGCAAAATATATCGCCCGTAATTTAGGTGAGACTTATAGTGCCAGTCGCGCTAACAGTGGCGATACCAATATCCGTTATGGGACTTGGTATATGGGTGATATCTTGGGCAAATTAAACTATCAGCCAGTACTGGCAACAGCCGGCTATAATGCAGGTCCTAATAATGCCAAGCGCTGGCAGCCAGTTTATGGTTCACTCGATGCTGACCAATACGTTGAGTCAATTGCTTTTCCGGAAACGCGCAATTATGTGAAGCATGTCATGGAAAACGCCACTATTTATAGTAGCTTATTGGGTCGTAGTCAGCCTATTAGTCAACGCATGGGAACGATTCCTGCTGCATTCTAAAGTGCTCACTTAGCAAAAAAGAAACCATTAACGATAAACTGTTAATGGTTTCTTTTTTTTACCGATTTATTTTTAAATACAAATTGTATTTGCACCAATCAGTTGTTCTTCTGCAAGGCATAGTCAAAACATCCTAAAAACGCGACGCTATTGCTGATATCAATTTTTTGTCGCCTCCGTCTGCGCAGGCACAGCAAGCAAGAAAAATTGATATCAGCAGTGCGTGATGGTTCGATATTACTTTTCATTCCCCATAGTTGTTTGTCTTCTAAGCAGTTTTCATGCTACTTCTTCTGTTTAAGCGACACTTAAGTGATGTTTACGTTTCTGCTATAGATTAAAAAAAGCATTTTGCTACCATTGCTTTAGTTAGTGTCCGTATTTTTTGTTGGTTTATTTTTAGCTTGGTTTGATGAATATTGCTACTTTAATTACTTTTATCCAAGCTTACCCACTCTTTTATCATTGCTAGATGCCTTAATCCCTTATGATCAAAAAATATTTCAATCTGACTATGTCAGTGCACGCTAGATTATCGCAAACTAATCGTCAGTTACCGGATCAGACGCGGGTGGATGTGCTGTCGACATCAACGCCGATTAAGTCATCTGCATTGTTGAACGACGATGCAGTAAGCAAAAAGCCTGCGATAAGTAGAAAGTGTAAGGATAAAGGGTATACGGCGATGAGCGGTACTGCCTTGCTAGTGCTACAAAGCGCGATGCTGATGCCAGCTCATGCGGCCAGCGCTGTTAAAAGCGGGCAGCGGGTACTGATGATTGAGATGACACCGGCACTGTGTAGCTTGCAGCCAACACGAGCGCGTATGCGTCAATGTTTAGAGGGTTATTCGTTAACCGTATCAGGTCTGGATATGGGTTATGGCGAGCGCTGCGGGCGTGGTGCCGAGCCACGTCTGACCCCATTGCAGCTAAAAGTTGTCAATCGCATCATGCCAGACACCACGGTACGTAGCCAAGTATGGCAACATTATGGTGCCTGTAGTCCATTGAGTGCCAGCAATTATTTTCGCCAAATCACCAACTATGCCAGCGCTCTAAAACTGCCTAACGAGCTGAATACGGGCAACAGTTATACCGTCTCAAAATCACGTTTTATTGGGCAGATGACCCGCCTTAATAGTGGTATGCCAGCTTCTAGCATCGACTTAATTTGCCAAGCGGGCAGTCGACGTCAGACAATATTGACCGATGTCCACGTTTGCTATGAAGGTAGCGAATTTGGTAGCTGTAATGAGGTAGTAGACAATTGCGGCAAAAAGTTCATTATTTCAGGTGGTAAGTAACGTCCTTTGCGACGGCTAATTGATTGATATGTGTTAATTTACAAACAGGATTGCTCTTAAATTATTGTTGCTAACACTGTTTTTTTTATCCCCTTCTCTTTATTCTTAAACCTTTATACCAAAGGCTTTGTTATCAGCTTTGTCTTGCTACCCGTATAAAATGTAACAATATAGTCGTGCATAGCCTTCTTGCTTTCTCTAGACGATTAATAGGCTGAGGTGCTACACTAGCTATCGGTTTATGACTGCTATATACAGTGAGCAGATCGCTATCTCAAACGATATTCATCAATCAGAACCATCCATTAGAATCATTAATCAGAACTATTCATTAGAATCGTGAATTATCTAATCTATAATTAGGGAGTATTCAATGTCAATGAAACAGCCTTTACGTGTTGCCGTCACTGGTGCCGCTGGTAATATCAGCTATGCTATGTTATTTCGTATTGCCTCTGGTGAGATGCTAGGTAAAGATCAGCCAGTTATTTTGCAATTGCTTGAAATCGCCCCAGCACTTGACGCCCTAAAGGGTGTGGTCATGGAATTAGAAGACTGTGCATTTCCATTATTGGCCGGTATCGTTCAAACTGATGATGCGACCGTTGCATTCAAAGATGTTGACTATGCTCTGCTAGTCGGTTCACGTCCGCGTGGCCCAGGTATGGAACGTAAAGATTTGCTAGAAGCCAATGCTGCGATTTTCTCAGCGCAAGGTAAAGCACTGAACGACGTTGCTAGCCGTGATGTAAAAGTATTGGTCGTCGGCAACCCTGCGAACACCAATGCGCTTATCGCTCAGCGTAATGCACCAGATTTAGATCCACGTAATTTTACGGCTATGACTCGCCTAGATCATAACCGTGCGATGGCACAGTTGGCTGGCAAAACGGACAGCACCGTTAATGACGTGAAAAAAATGATCATTTGGGGTAACCATTCATCAACTCAGTATCCAGATCTAACGGCTGCAACTGTAAACGGCAAGCCAGCACTAGATTTAGTCGATCGTGAGTGGTACGAAGGTACTTATATCCCAGAAGTACAACAACGCGGCGCTGCAATCATTAAAGCTCGCGGTGCATCATCTGCTGCTTCTGCGGCCAACGCAGCCATTGCCCATGTACGTACATGGGCGCTAGGTAGCGATGAGAATGATTGGGTCTCTATGGGCGTTTACTCAAACGGCGAATACGGTATTGCTGAAGGCTTGATCTACTCATTCCCAGTGACCTGTGCTAACGGCGACTGGTCTATCGTAGACGGCGTTGACGTGTCATCGGATTTCTCAAAAGAGAAGATGGCAGCCACTGAACAAGAGCTTAGCGAAGAGCGTGATGCAGTATCACATTTGCTACCATAAGCAGATAATCTATTGATACAGTAATATTAAAAGTAGTATAGAGAGAAGCCTTCTGTCATTAGAGGGCTTTTTTATGTCTTGAGTAACCATCAATACAATTGCTAACGTTAGCTAAACGTTGATTAACAGCTATTAGTCTCAAGCTTGCTACAATGAAGTGGTGTATTCTAAATAATAAAGACAATTAAACTGGTAGTATTTAAGGAGAAAAAGTATGCTAGGTGAACCTGAATATAGTATGAATGAGTTATTCGCCCAATTAGGACTAGATAGCTCTGACGAAGCGATTAGTAGTTTTATTGAGAAGCATCAACTGACTAAAAACGAAGAGTTGATAAAATCTGATGTCTGGAATGACAGTCAACGGATGTTTTTACAAGAAGAGTGGACGCAAGATGCTGCATGGGTTGAGACTATTGATGAGCTAAATGTGCGGATGCATCCAGACGCATAAAATCAGCAATACCGTCGCGTTTTTAGGATATTTTGACTATAAGTTTAAAAACAAATAATAAGTCGATTAAAAAACCCACAATTCTATAAATTTAAAATTGTGGGTTTTTGCTGTTCTATATCTCAATTATAATAATTTTAGTTAAGATGCTAACTAGGCTGCTTGGCTCGCCATTCGAGTAACGCTTTTACATCGTTATGGATACCGACTTTTAGCGCCTCTAAGCCATCATAATGACGTTCACCATGTAGGTAATGTAAAAAGCGTACCTGTAGAGTTAGGTCATACAAATCCGCTTGCAACTCTGGAAAGTGCACTTCCAAACGCCAGTTATGCTCTTTATCAATAGAAGGTCTGATACCAATGCTGGCGGTGCCAAATAAGCTATGCGGACGCAAGCCTGCCACGCCTATTTTTCCATCAGTTGCTTGTGCAGTCAAACCATTGGTGATGACTTCGCCATCATCATCTAGACTCACCACATCGACGGCAAATATACCATGTAAGGCTGGCTTTAAGCGTTTTAAGTCAATATTCGCCGTAGGGAAGTCCATAGTGCGACCGATTTTATCACCGCCGACTACCAATCCTGTCATGGCATAATCGCGACCAAGTAGCGCATTAGCAGCGTCAAGGTCGCCAGCCAATAATAAGTCGCGAACGCGAGTGGAGCTAATACGTGCCGCTTTTTCACTACGATCAGTAACCGTATGTAGGTTGGTCACATCTAAGCCATAATCCCGCAAAAACTGACTGTCGCCAGTACGGTCATGACCAAATTTAAAGTCATCACCCAACACCAAGGATTTGACGTTTAAGCGCAGTGCCAAAATATCCGCAAAGGCCTTGGCCGATAGCGATCGAAAATCAGAATCAAAGCCTGCTACAATCAAAGTTTCAACACCATATTCGGCGAGCAATGCTTGTTTTTCTGCCAAATTGGTCAGGCGCGCAGGGGCAGTGTCAGGGGCAAAAAACTCACGAGGTTGTGGCTCAAATATCATGACGGCAGAGCCAAGGTTTTGTGCTTGGGCAATCTCCCGAACTTGGGACAGCATCGCTTGATGACCCAGATGGACGCCATCGAAATTACCGATAGTCAACACGCAAGGTGCTAGGTCTATCGGGCTAGTGTTGGTAGGCAAAGCGCTCGGCGACGCAATCAGTTGCTCAAGAAAGTAGGTATTCATAAGTTTTCAGCTATGATAAGACCAGATAAAAAACGAAAAAACACACCTATACTAAAAATCGATGTGTCTAAAAGCAGCCATTATAAAGTAAAATAGCCCTACTAACATCCTATAGTCCTTCCATAATCGAAGTAAGAGGCGATAAGTATCATTATTTATCACTGCTGTATCAATTAAATAGATAGTTCATTTACCAACATTATTGCAGATGGACAGCACTTAATGGTTGTCACTTACCAGCAGCTATTACCAACCACGCCATTAACGATGGAGATATTATGACTGACGTTGCCCTGACTACTATACCGCCTATTTCATCAAAATATAATCTAAACGATTCGTTCGTTGTCGAGCGTGCAAGTCAGAACGATTTATCAGAGATTTTGGCTATTTATAATCAAAGCATCGCGGGCAAACAAGCAACGGCCAATCTGACACACGTGACTTGTGAAGAGCGCGAGGCTTGGTTTGATGAGCATTTAAATAGTGCTACTCGACCTATTTATGTCGTGAGAGCAGTGGCGACGGCTGGCGAAAGCGCAGAGCAAACAGCGTCAGCGCCGATAGTGGCGTGGGGCAGCTATAGTGATCTGTACGCACGTATGGCCTATCATATCAGCAGCGAAATTAGTATTTATCTGCATCAGGACTATCATGGGCAGGGCTTGGGTAGCTCGCTGATGCGCTGGATGGTGACACAAGCGCCAAGCCTCGGTATTAACAATATCGTCGCCCTTGTGTTCGCCCATAATCAGCCAAGCTTAGGACTGTTCCGTAAGTTTGGTTTTGAGCAGTGGGGCTACATGCCAAAAGTTTGCGATATGGAAGGGTTTATCGCTGATGTCGTGATGCTAGGTAAAGCAGTGACAGCAGATGAATTGTTGTGAGATTGAGATAAAGTATTGCCAAAAAAGCCACTTTAAAAAAGTGGTTTTTTCTAAATTGCTCATGGAAGAATACAGGGTGGCGTCTTAACCCAAAATTTTCCATTGCCCCGCTATTTTTTGCAATTCATAAGTCAAGGGTGCGGGCTCACTCTGACCCTTTAGCATCAGCTCACCAGTGATGGTTGCACGAGTTTTATTAGCATTATATGTCGTATCAAGGATAGTAACGCCATCGACGGTTTGCTGAAAAGCAGATTGCGTCTTAGCAAGCTCTGCTTCAAAGTTTGCCATGTCTACTTTATAGTATCCGGCTGATTTTTTCACGTCACCTTGATATAAGCTATCTAATGCTTGCTTAACCGTGTCTTCTGGCGTACCAGATTGAGTCGGGTTAGTGACTAAGCTTGGCTGCTTGGCGTTTTCTTTATCTGCGCTTATCACAGGGTTAATATTGTCACTGTCAATAGCTGTTTCGTCTTCAGCGCTATCAGTCATTTGCTCGCCTGCAACCGTGCTCTTCGTATCAACGCCTGCCGTTTGATTGGCTGCATCGATTTCAGGGTTGTCAGCGATGGCGGCTGTATCGCTTGCTGTGTTTGCGCCATCTGTTTCTACATTATCGTTGTTGCTACAACCACTGATGAGCAATCCAGTGCTCAATACACTAGCGGTTATTAGCATTGGTAAGCGTTGCAGCATCGAATGCTTGATTGTCATAGTAACCCTCAGATTTTATTTATTTATCAATAAACAATTATGGCAACTATCAGCGGCATTCACTGTCAATTCTCATATTAAGCTTGTTTTGGTTTAGTAAGTCATTTATTCAACATTCACAGATAAATTAGCCATGCTTTAGCTGACGTGGACGGAAGCCTGTTGCTAGTAATACCACCCCATAAACCAAAGCACCTACTGCACACATAATGAGCAGAGCCGCGATACGTCGCCACTGAGCCTCGTCGGCTGGGAAGTAGGGCAACATGATATAAAGGATGGCAACCATAGAGGCGGTAGAGATTGCAAACTGGGCAAACAGCTTTTTCCAATGGTTGCCAAAACGGAAAATATCGCGCTTATGTAAGAAATAATATAATAAGCCCGCGTTTACGAAGGCCGCTCCTGTGGTCGCAAGGGCAAGACCACCATGCAGAGGTATCTCTAAAAAGTAGAATATCCCGATAAAGATCACACTAAAAACCATATTGGCAAAGACCGATATGATACCGATTTTTACTGGCGTTCTAGTGTCTTGACGGGCAAAAAATGCGGGCGCAAATATTTTAATGAGCATAAAGCCTAAAATCCCACCGGCCATACTGCGTAACGCCAGCGAACTCATTTGCGCATCACGCAAGGTAAATTCACCACGCAAGAACAGCGCTTGCATCAGCACATCAGCCAAGATAAATAGGGCGGCTGATGCGGGCACACCCACCAATATGATTAAACGTGCCGCCCAATCAATGGTCTTTTTAAAGCTAACATCATCCTTTTGCGCTTCACTCTTTGATAAGCTTGGCAAAATGACTGTACCAATCGCTACGCCAATCAGTCCTAACGGCAGCTCGCTCATACGTTCTGCCGCATAAAGCCAAGAGACTGATCCGCCAATCATTAATGAGGCAAAAATAGTATTGAGGAGCAGATTGATCTGAGTGACAGAGACACCAAAGATAGCAGGCAGCATCAGCTTCAAGATACGTTTAACGCCTTCGTGCTGAAAATCAATCTTAGGCGCGACCAGCAGCTTTTGTTGCCATAACTGCGGCAGCTGTATGAGAAACTGTAGCAAACCGGCGATTGCAACGGCATAACCAAGCGCCATAATCGGTGTATCGAACATAGGGGCAAAAATTAATGCGCCGCCAATCATACATAAATTCAACAGTACCGGTGCAAAAGCGGGCGCAGCAAAACGCCCGTAGCTTTGCAGAATACCGCTAGCAAAAGCGGTCATAGAAATAAATAATAAATAGGGAAAGGTAAGACGCAGCAGCTCGGCGGTGATGGCAAATTTACCAGGTTGATCAGCAAATCCAGGAGCAAATAAAGTCACTACCCACGGCGCCATCAAAATGACGACCACAGTGAGCATGGATAGAATCAACAACAGGGCGCCTGAGGTACGACTGACTAATATCTGTACCTGTTGTAAGCTATATTTTTCTTTGTATTCGGACAGTACTGGCACGAAAGCTTGGCTAAAGGCGCCTTCAGCAAACAGACGGCGCAAAAAGTTAGGTATCTTAAAGGCGACCAAAAAGGCATCCATCAGACCACCTGCACCAAACACCCCTAATAATACGACATCGCGTACCAGACCTAAGATACGGGACAGCATGGTCATGCTGCTGACGACCATGGTTGAGCGAAATAACCGACTTTTTGCCATGAGACCCTATTTTGCTAAGTTGTTTACTGCTGGTTGTTTACTGATGATTGTTTGCTGAGTTGCTGTTATCAAAAAACTGACGGATTATAGCATTTTCATAATCGAGATAAATGGATTGAATGTGGAATTAGTTCAGGATTCTTATATAAGCTAGGGCGTGTCCTCATTTTAAAAATGGTGATAAAAGTGAGGTAAACTGTAGTTAAACAAGGATAATATCGAAATATTGCCTAGCTATTTAACGATGATTGGCAAGATTTAACCATTTTTAGCCCATTTAGATCGCTATCAGTTGAATTGAGGACACGCCTAGTCCGTAAGGTTTTTTCCTACCAGCGCACGTAACTTTGGCCAGTCAAAGTAATCGCCAGGGTCTGTCTTTCGACCCGGCGCGATATCACTATGACCCGTTAGGTGGCGGCGGGTTTTGGGGTAGGCGTCATATAGTGCAGCGATAACGGCTGCAAGTGTGTCATATTGCACAGAGGTAAAGGACACAAAATCTGACCCTTCCAGCTCGATGCCAATGCTATAATCATTACATTCAGGACGGCCAAGATAGCTAGATCTGCCTGCATGCCATGCGCGCTCGGCAAAGTTTACAAACTGTGTGATAGCACCATCACGTTCTATAAATAGATGTGCTGAGACCTCTGCGCCCTGAATGGTTTGAAAATAAGGATGCGCATCCCAGTCTAATTGATTGGTAAATAATGCTTTTACATAATGAACACCATCACTGCCGCAGACGCCAAACTCATTCGGTGGTAGGCTAATATTGTGAATGATAATGGTGTCAATAGTCAGGTTGTCGGGTCGTTTATTATAGTTCGGCGACATAAGCCAAGTGGCTGAGGATAAGCGCCCGTCTTTGATAGTCATTGGCGGTGTCATGGACATAAGTGCTCTCTTTTATTATGGGGTTAATAAGTGCGTAGCAAATACTCGTGATTACCAATTTTTTATTAATTAATAGCGAAATTTTTTAAAAAACAGCTAATCATAACCTTCTTTTGACGATTAGATAGACCCAATAACGCGATAAGCGTATGGCTCTTACAGTGCGAGATATTACTCATGTCTATATATTCAAACCTTGTGGTGCACTCCAACCTGTTGACGACAGATTATACGCCAACGAAGATGAGCAGGCGCGCGCGTTTACCATTAATGGTTGCAGGTCTGTTGCTGACGGCACAAGCGCAGGCATTTTTGCCAACGCCAGCAGAGCTTGTGACCACAGGCGCGTTAGCGTTGGATAACAACGCTGATGCTGAGCTAGATAATAACATCAAGCCAAATAGCACCTCAAATAAAGATGTCACTGATCAGCCACGCACCAATAAAACTACTAGCGGTGTCGATAATAACGTCAGTAGTATTACCAACATTACTGCCGAGCAGCTGCTAGCATCGTGGCGCGAGAAGGCAAAAACAGAAAACCTAGCTCAGCATACGACATGGCGACGTTTATTGTACTTCTTTGATGATCAAAAAAACTTAATTGGTAAGAAAAAAGACACAAGTCTCGTTGAGGATGCTAGCTTCTTTTTGAGTGAAAAAGGTCAACAAGACTCAGGTGCAGAGCTTGATGCGTTGCTGGTCGCCCTTGCTGAAGAATTAGCGCCGACGCCTAACACGACCGTTAAAAAAAACACAGCGATTAAAAACAATACCGCTAATAACTCGGTGCTCTGTCGTTTCCCAGCGCGCGTTCAATGGCTGACTGATACGCTAAATATTGATAAGACAAACTGGCAAGCTGAGTGTCCAGAGCTGAATGAGTGGATGCAAACACTAGCGCCCGAGCAGCTGTCTATTATGTTTGCCGAAGAGTATTTGGACAATCCTATATCAGCCTTTGCCCATACTTTATTGCGTATTGACTCAAAGGCCAGTGTGGCTGATCCCAGTCAGATTCATCATGCCTACGCGCTGAATTATACGGTCGATGGTGATCCAGACGACAGCTTTTTGATTTATGCTTTCAAATCTATGACAGGTGGCTATGATAACGCCATCGAAATCGATCCTTATCCAGAAAAGCTGGCGAAGTATCTCAAAGACGATGAGCGTGATGCGTGGACGTATCAGTTGAATTTGACCCCAAGCGAGGTGCAGCAAATCATGTTGCATGTTTGGGAGACCAAAGGGTTAGAGTTACCGTATTACTTCACCACCGATAATTGCGCCTCTGAGGTTTTACGTCTTATCGACGTCGTACGCCCACAGCAGCATTTATTAAGCCGACTGCCTTATGCCGTCGTACCTTCTGACGTCATTCAGCTGCTTAATGAAGAAGACTTACTGGCAAACCCTAGTTATACGCCAGCTGATGATACTGTGCGTCAAGCCGCGCTCAATCAAGCCAAGGTCGCCGCTAAGCTAGGTTATCAGCCATTGCCTAAAGAGGCAGCCCAAGAGATCAAATCTGCAGAGCGCAATCCAGCATCCAGTATGTCAGCAGATGGTCAAACCATACGCAACCTGCCTATCGTCGCTTCGAACAATAACCCAATAGATAGACATCCATTGCAAATGGCGCAGATTGGTGTCGGACAACGCGGTGACAATAACTATATCGATGTGGGTGTGCGTGCAGGTTTTCATGACACCCTTGATCGTACCACTGGGTTTTCACAGTTTTTTAATTTAGAAGGGCTGGCAGCGACGCTACGCTTTTATGATAATGATGACAACAGTAACAATAAACAGCTGGACAGCGTGGTCTTGCAGAACATTACACTGCTGCGTGGCCGCTCATTTAACCCGGTAAATAGCGCTAAGCAAGGCAAAACTTGGGGTGTCAGTGTCGAGGCAACCCGAGTAAACGATGGCTCACAGCAAGCTGGCAGCGATCATTTGGTCGGGAGCGTGGGCTATGAGACGGGCTGGTCGTGGGCGTTTGGTACGCCAAGCGCTGGTACTGGCGAGATGCCGCCGCAGCTATGTTACGCATTGCTATCAGGCACGGGGCAAGCAGGGCGCGGTATCAATAAAGGCTTTCGAGTAGGTGCAGGCGTGAATGCTGGTTGCCGTTATCAGATTAACAATCAGTTACGCGCGCAGGCTGAATTGCAATTGCCATATTGGTATCATGGCAGCAGTGATGACTCTAACGCTCGCGGTCACTACTGGCAGCCGGTCTCAACGTTAGGTCTGCAATACGATATCGATAAAAAACAAGCATTACGTATTAATGCTAATTATGAATGGCAAGATCGCATCGATGCTAATGACGACGTGCAGCTGTCATACAGACGCTATTTCTAACCACTATTTCTAGCCGCTGTCTTCATAAGTAGTATTTTTAGATGGTGCGTGAAAGACTGGTAATGAAAAACTTGTGCCAAAAGGCTTTTGTTAAAGAAAGGACGCATTATGAGTACGCAAAATTTACTGATTATTGGACAAGGTGATATCGGTTTGCCCGTTACCAATAAACTTGCTGAGGAAGGCTCATCGGTCACAGGCCTTGCCCGCAATGAACGCGAGCATTATGATTTGAATAGTAATGCAAAGTTTATGCAAGCTGATGCGTTGACGCTTAGCGCTGCCCAACTGCAAGAATTTACTCATATTGCAATTATCGTCACTCCTGATGAGTATTCAACCAGCGGTTATCACGACAGTTATTTGGCGATTAATCAACACTTAGCAGAGTTTGCGGATAAGCTAACCAACCTTGCGCGCGTTGTTTTTATTTCCTCAACGGGTGTTTATGGTCAGGATAGTGGCGAATGGATTGATGCAGATACTGTGCCTGTCAGCCCTGAGCGCGAAGCATCAAAGGTAATCTTGCAAGCAGAACAAGTGCTGCAACAAGGCTTTGGCGATAAAGCCGTTATCATTCGTCCGAGCGGTATTTATGGTCGCGCGCGTCTCATGCGCTTATGCAAGGCCAAAGAGAAACAAAAAGAGCCAGTAGCCGCACAGCACTGGAGTAATCGTATTATGGATCGTGATTTGGTCAATATTATCACCAACGTCCTGACCATTGAGGCACCAAAGCCACTTTATATCGCCACTGACTATGCGCCCGTCACCACTCATGAGCTAGGCGTTTGGTTAAGCGAGCAAATAGGTGAGACACCGCCTACTATTGATCATTCAAAAACAGCAGTTACGGGGAAGCGCTTGCATAGCAACATTCCGTTAGCTTGGCTGGATTATCCTGACTGGCAAGCAGGTTATCGTGATATTTTGAGTTATCAAGAGTAAGATGATAGTTTGATTTAATTAGAATTGTTTTTATGTTTTATAGTTTATGGAGATTTCATGACCCAGCCTTCTACTTCTGATGACCGTTTGTCTCATGCTAATCTGGCAGCAGAAGGCGGTAAGCTGGCAGAAAACCATGTGCAAAAAAAGGCTGAGCAATCATCTATGCTAGCTGATTCACAGCAGCCTGCAATCGTCCATCCCAATTTTGATCCCAGTCAATCGCCCCTTGATCCTGCACGTCCGTTAAGTGATATTCCAGAACCTGCTCGACGCTTAAATGGTCAATTACGACGGCTTTATGGGAATTCTGCGCGCTTTTATCAGCCTAATGAGGCGACACTATCGAAGTGGGCGCTTATTGCCTCAGAGGCGCTGACTGAGCATTTGTCCTTACTCAATGCCGCCCAACTTGTTGAGTTTCCCGACAGCTTTTATCACAATCATAGCGAGCAGCCATTATTATCGCCATTAACCGATATGACTTTGTTGGACATGTCAGATATTCAGCAAGTACTTCGTGCTTATCCAAAACTGCATCGTTACGGTTTTACGCTTGCGGATAGTCCGCTACAGAGCGATCCGAACAAGATTAATAAGAGCACCAAAAGTACTTCAGCGTCGCTGCGTGCATTGACCAAACACTATAATCCTGATGAATTACTCAGCAGCCTCTATGCCGATGATTGGCAAGTGGTTTTGCAGCCGCAGCAGTTTGAGACAGGCGAGGGCAGTTTGGCGACGGATATTATGGCGTGTAGTGTCGCCGTTCATGCCCTAAAGCAATGTAGTACGCGCAAAAGCATCAATCATAGCTATAGCGCTGCGCAAATCTGTCAGCATGTACGCAGCTATCTGCTTAGCCAAATTGTTTGTGAGCCCGCCCAGCGCCATGCTTATCGTCAGATGCGCATATTTGCTGGGCATATCATTGTTGCCGCTTATCATTTAGGCTGGGACATACAAGTGAGCCATGATGGCCAGTGTTATTTTAATTGTTCATCACGTAGTGGGCTACTGACTCGTTACCCCAATATGCAGGATTACGACATCAATGGTTGGTCAAGCTGACCAATAATGCGTACAATAATGCCAGTTTTTTGACCTTCTTTTCGACGATAGGAACGCCATAATGTCTCATGCTCAAAACCCTTCTTTCTCATCCCACCAATTTATTCAACTCGCTTTAGATAATCAAGTTTTAAAGTTTGGTGAGTTTGTGCTTAAATCTGGTCGTATCAGCCCGTATTTTTTTAATGCAGGCTTGCTTGCGACTGGTGAGATGTTATCGTTACTAGCGCGCGGTTATGCAGATGCCTTGGCTGAGCAAATGGCCGAACAGATGGCAGCTAGCAACAACGGTGCAGAGCAGCAAGAGCTGGTTATTTTTGGCGCGGCTTATAAAGGTATTCCATTTGTGGCGGCAACCGCGCAAGCGTTATGGCTGCATCATGGCATTAATGCCGAATGGGGTTATAACCGTAAAGAAGCCAAAACCCACGGTGAAGGGGGTAATTTGGTAGGTGCTGATGTCAGTGGCAAAGCCGTTTGGGTACTTGACGATGTGATTACGGCGGGCACAGCGATGCGCGAAGTGGTCGATATTTTAGAGCAAGCAGGTGCTAGTGTGGCCGGTATTATAGTGGCCCTTGATCGTAAAGAAAAAGGCCAAAGCGATCATTCTGCTATTCAAGAGCTTGCTGCGACCCTAAAAGTACCAGTACGTGCACTCGTCGATATCGACGATTTAATCAGCTATTTAGCGGATGACCATGACGTACAAAGCGGTCAGTATAAAGATGCGACGCAACTGGCAAAAATGCAGCATTACCGCGCGCAGTACGGTGTATAGTTGGGTACTGAAGTTTGAATCTATTCTAATAATAATATAACGTAAGTGAGCCTTATCATGAGCCAAGAAAAGCAAAAAAAATCTTTAAAAATACTCGTCATTATGGATCCTATCGAGCGGGTTAATTATAAAAAAGACACCAGCCTTGCGATGATGTGGGCAGCACAAGATCGAGGACACACACTGGGCTATTGCCAAATACATGATCTATGGTTGGATCGTGGGCAGCTGATGATAGATGCGCAGCCAGTAACCGTTGCACGCAATCCTGAAGATTTTTATACGCTAGGCGACAAGGCGACAGTGTCAGTCAGCGACTATGACGTGATTTTGATGCGTAAAGATCCCCCGTTTGACATGCGCTTTATCTATGCGACTTATATGCTCGATCATGCCAAATCGGCAGGTGTGTTGGTGGTCAATGACCCACAAGCAATTCGCGACTGTAATGAGAAATTGTTTGCGACTTGGTTTAGCGACTATATGAGCCCAACGATTGTGACCAGTAAACAAGCGCATATTCGCAAGTTTATCGCTGAACAGCAAGACGTTATCGTCAAGCCGTTAGATGGTATGGGCGGTACTGGTATTTTTCGTTTGACTGCTGATAGCCCAAACATTGGAGTGACGCTGGAGATATTAACTGAGCTTGAGACCTTGCCAATTATGGCACAGCGTTATTTACCAGAGATCAAACAAGGCGATAAGCGCGTGCTAATCGTCGATGGCGTGGTAATCGATTATAGCTTGGCGCGTATTCCTACCAAAGGCGAGACCCGTGGTAATCTGGCTGCCGGCGGTAGCGGTGTGGCTATGCCGCTGACTGACGTTGAGCGTCAAGTCGCAGAAGTGGTCGCGCCAATCGTCAAAGAAAAAGGACTAATGTTCGTCGGCTTAGACTTAATCGGTGGCCGTATTACGGAGATTAACGTCACTAGTCCAACTTGCGTACGTGAGATTGATGACCAATGTGGCACCGATATTGGTACAGACTTTATCGTAGCGATTGAAAATAAATTGGCTGTCTAAGTTCAATAGCTATTTCAAATAAACAGTTATTTGAGCTAAATAGTCATTAACCTTTATAATTATTAAACTGTAAAGCTATCAAGCTTTAGTAGTAAGAAAAGAGTGATTGAAAAGAAACTTATGTTCATAAAAAACCTAATAATTATGCTAAGATATCTTGATTATTTATCATAATTTTATATGATAGGACAGTATTATCGAGCTATAAGATGATACCAAGCACTGTATCAACTCTTTCATAACACAAGGACGTACTATGAATACATTTGCAAAATCACTCTTACTTACCGCAGGCCTAGCATTGGGTTTTAGTGCCAGTGCAGCAGACCAACTCAACAATACCAAATGGACCACTTACAACGATAGTGGTAAGCCCGATGCGGTGTTAAGGTTTTCTGAAAGCAACGGTAAGCTTTCGGCCAAAATTGTTGAGATTTTGGACCCTCGTGCCAAAAATAAAAAAGTCTGTGATGAATGTAAAGGTAAATTTAAAAACAAGCCTTTGACGGGAGCGACGGTGCTGTGGGATTTAGAGCCAGATGCTAACGATCCTAATAAATATGTCAATGGTAGCGGTATTGAGCCAGAGACTGGCAGAACCTTTTCTGGAAAAGCAGAATTACAAGGCGATACGCTGAAGCTACGTGGCTATAAAGGCATCTCATTACTGGGTAAAACTCGTATTTTAAAACACCGTTAAGCATTGACGTTTTACCCTTCAATCTAAGTCATCAACAAAGCCAAGTCGCGATTGCTCACGGCTTGGATTTTTGTTATTGGTAAACCAGAAATTACTGTATATAAGACATTGATTTCCTCTATACTATGCGGGCTTTTACAGTGTCAGTATTCTCTAACGATCGATATGACTGCAGGCTGACAAACCCTTCATATAAATAAAGAAAAGATAGGCAGACGTTCATGAAAACACCGCATATATTGATGATGGCTGCTGGCACAGGTGGGCACGTATTTCCAGCGCTTGCCGTGGCCGAAGCACTAACCGAGCGCGGTGCTATTATCCATTGGTTAGGGACGCCAAACGGTATGGAGAATGGCTTGGTTGCGCCGACTGGGTATCAGTTTCATGCTATCGATATGCAGGGCCTGCGCGGTAAAGGGCTAGGGCGCTTACTAAAATTGCCGGTTACCTTACTCTCAGCTACCATGGCCGCCATCAAAGTCATTCGCAACAATCAGATTGATATTGTCGTTGGCTTTGGCGGTTATGTGACTGCACCCGGCGGGATTGCGGCGCGTCTGACCAAAACACCGCTGATTATTCACGAGCAAAATGCCATTGCTGGTATGAGTAATCGTTATTTGGCTAAGATGGCCACTAAAGTATTACAAGCATTTGAGAATACCTTTGCGAATAGTCAGCTTGATGCTAAGCTTGAAACGGTTGGCAATCCAGTGCGTAACGCCATTACGGGGGTTGCCGAACCGGCTGAGCGTTATGATGTCACTGATAGCTCACCACTTAAGTTGTTGGTCGTAGGCGGCTCACTTGGTGCGCAAGTTTTAAACGAAATCGTACCAAAAGCGCTGGCATTAATAGACCGTCCTTTTGAAGTGCGTCATCAGTGTGGCCGTAATAACGACGCAGCCACGCAAACGGCTTATGATAGCGAGAATTTAAGTGCGCATCACTTTACCGTACAGCCCTTTATCGATGACATGGCAGCGGCTTATAATTGGGCGGATATGATTGTTTGCCGCGCAGGCGCATTGACCGTTACCGAAATCCAAAACGTCGGTATCGCTGCGATTTTTGTGCCGCTACCGCATGCCGTTGATGACCATCAAACAGCGAATGCGCGTACCTTGACATCACACGAGGCAGCGATTTTATTACCGCAGTCTGAGCTGACAGCGAAGCGTTTAAGTGATGAGCTTGCTGTACTGGATCGACAAACCTGCTTGACGATGGCCAAAAAAGGCCATGCGCTCGCCAATCGCCGCGCCAGCCAGCAAGTCGCTGATATTATCTGGCAAGCATTATAAGCGTCGGTCTTAGCATTAATTTTGTCAGCGATTTTTTACTTTAGCAAATTTCATTAGTCTTATATAAAGAGAAAACCCTATGTCTATTCCTGCGAAAGCCTTACCTAAGCGTTTGATTGAAATACCAGAGATGCGCCGTATTCAGCACTTGCATTTTGTCGGTATTGGCGGCTCGGGGATGTGCGGTATCGCGGAAGTGATGAAGAATCAGGGCTATCAAGTCAGCGGTTCTGATATTGCTGATAGCCTGGTGACTCGCCGTCTACAGCAGATTGGTATTGAGATATCGATAGGTCACGATTCCAAAAATATTGCCAATGCGGATGTCATCGTTGTATCGTCAGCGATTGATCGCAGCAATCCTGAAGTAAAAGCAGCGCTTGAAGCGCGTCTGCCAGTGGTACGCCGCGCCGATATGTTGGGTGAATTAATGCGTTATCGTCATGGCATTGCCGTGGCCGGCGCGCATGGCAAGACCACAACGACCAGTTTGCTCACTACGATGATGGCAGAAGGGCAGCTCGATCCTACCTACGTGATTGGTGGTAAGCTGAACGCTTCTGGCAAAAATGCCGCACTGGGTAGCAGCCGTTTCTTAGTAGCAGAAGCCGATGAGTCTGATGCCTCGTTTTTGTCTTTGCATCCGATGGCTGCAATTGTGACCAACATCGATCAAGACCATATGGAAACGTATGAAAATAGTTTTGACAAATTAAAAGCCGCTTATATTCAGTTTTTACAAAATATGCCGTTTTATGGTTTGGCCGTCGTGTGCGGTGATGACCCAGAATTATATGCGATGATTGATGATATTGGTCGTCCCGTATTGACCTTTGGGCTTGAGCCTTTTAACGATGTACAGGCCGTTGACTTGGTGACAGAGGGCACAAAAACTCACTTTACCGTATTGCGCCGTGACCGCGAGCCTTTACGTTTGACCCTTAATATTCCTGGTACTCATAACGTCTACAATGTGCTTGCCGCTATTACCATGGCGACAGATGAAGGTGTCGATGACGAGGCCATCAAACGCGCCTTGCAAAAATTCGAAGGCGTGGGTCGTCGTTTTGAGCAGCATGCCTCTGTCAGTATCGATGATGGTGACGTGTTGTTGATTGACGATTATGGTCATCATCCAAAAGAAGTCGACGCGACGATTAAAGCGGCGCGTCAAAGCTTCCCTGAGCGTCGTTTGGTAATGATGTTTCAGCCGCACCGTTATAGCCGTACCCGCGATTGTTTTGATGATTTTGTCGAAGTACTCTCCAGCGTAGATGAGCTATTATTATTAGACGTATATTCAGCAGGTGAAAGCCCGATTACTGGTGCTGATACCAAGTCATTGGCACGTAGCATTCGGCTGCGCGGTGAAGTTGAACCGACGATTATTGACAAGGACAATTTAGCACCGGTCATGCAGCGTTTATTAAAAGCCAATGACATGCTGATTACCCAAGGTGCGGGTAATGTGGGCCAGATAGCAGTCGATTTGGCCGCCAATAACCTTTATATCTAATAAGCTAAAAAGAATTCTAGGAACTATCCTTATGACAAGCAATAATCACCAAAAAAATGCAAACGACCTTCATAAAGCCAGCGATAATGTTGAAGGTAAAGCAACGATTACCAACCCAGAGACAGCACTAGCGGCGGCGGCTCAAGCGGAGCAAGACAAGCTTGCAAGTGATAAAGTCGCTAATGATAGGGCAGAACTAAGCAATAACAACAGCGAAGTAAAAGATGCTGGCCAGTTTGGTAAAGTAGCCGTTATTTATGGTGGCAGTAGCAATGAGCGCAGCGTGTCGTTAGACAGTGGCGCCGCTGTCTTGCAAGCGCTACAAAACCAAGGCGTTGATGCCACTCATTTTGATCCTAAGCATCAGGACATTACTGAGCTGCGTGATTATGATCGCGTGTTTAATGTGTTGCATGGTCGCGGCGGTGAAGATGGTTTGCTACAAGGCGTGTTGCAATGGTTTGATATTCCGCAGACAGGTTCAGGCATTTTGGCATCAGCGCTGGGCATGGACAAGGTTCGTACCAAGCAATTGTGGCAAGGCTGCGGCTTAGCGACGGCACCATTTTCACTATTGACGGCCGATACCGACTGGCAGCAAGTGGTCAATATGCTAGGTCTGCCACTCATTATCAAGCCCGTTCATGAAGGTTCGAGTATTGGCATGACCAAGGTTAATAACCTTGACGAGTTGCCGGCGGCTTATGCAACAGCGGTACAGTGCGGTGATGCTGTCATGGCTGAGCGCTGGATTACTGGTCGCGAGTTTACGATTGTTATTATCGATGACGAAGCCTATCCGGTCATTCGTCTTGAGCCTGCTGATATCACCAACTTCTATGATTTTGAAGCCAAATACAATCGTAACGATACCAGCTACTATATTCCGTGCGGCTTAAGTGACGCTGATGAAAAGCATTTACAAGATTTGAGCCTTGCTGCATTCCGTGCTGTTGATGCCAAAGGGTGGGGGCGTATCGATGCTATGCAGGACGAAGCAGGTAACTTTTGGTTGCTTGAGATTAATACCGTCCCGGGCATGACCAGTCATAGTTTGGTACCGATGGCAGCTAAGGCGCGTGGTATGGATTTCAATACGCTGTGCTGGCACATCCTTACGCAAACATTATAAACAGTTGGTAGATTCAGCTTAAATGTTCTTGTCTGGCTTAATATTCATAACGCAGTTTGTGATAATCGCTATTGATACTATAGAAGTTTGAAAAGTGATTATTAATGGGTAAAAATAATCGTCAAATAGATACTGACATTATTGAATATTTATGAATATAAGCAGAAATGAATGTATCGCTAGCCCTGCTATACCACAGCTTCGTGTAAACTTGTGTAAATTCGTTGTTAGTAGTAAGGGTTAGGCTATTGTTTGACCGCAAAATACGTTAATATTGTAATTATTGAATCGTTTTAGTGATATTTATGTTGTTTTATGAGTATATGTTATAAGTTCTTCATAAAATGAGAAAAATGTTACGTTTGAAATCAGATAACAGGGTTATATCACTCATTTTCGCCAAATATTTTGCTAACATATTCAATCCGTCATTCTCTGCGTCCGTGATGCAGATTAACTTTTAATAGAACGCACTATTGGCTTTATGCAAATAGTTTTATGCAAAATAGGGACAAAGGTCATTATGGCTCAAACTGTCAACGACGTAACTGACTTGATGAGTGATAAAACCCGTCGCCCAAAATCTAACTTCCAAGTACCGACTTCGGTCAGATATTTTTTTATGGTATTGGTGTTGGGTTTATTAGTGCTTATATTGATTATGGGTGGCAAAGCCCTACGCGATGCACCTCCAGCAGCTATTCATGTCAGCAATCAAGGTTTGACAGTCGCTCAGTATCGAGCACTACAGCAAGTGATGAACCAACAGAAAGTCAGCAGTTTTTTTACGTCTGATTTACAAGCACTAAGGGACATCACTACTGGCCTTGCTTGGGTTGACCAAGTGAGTGTGTCTCGGGATTGGCAACGTGGTATCGTCGTCACAGCACTCCCCAAGCAAGCAGTTGCTAATTTTGGTACCGAGCGTTTGGTTGATGCAAAAGGGGCTGTTTTTGTTCCCGCTGACAGTAGAGATTTGACACAAGCGCAATTTGCTACGTTACAAGGTGAGATAACGCAAGCACCGGTTATCATGCAACAAATGCAGCAAATCAATGATTGGTATGCGCCACTTGATATGCAAGTCGCTGATATTATTCTGTCACCAAGAATGACGTGGCTCATTCGTTTTGATAATGGTCAGCGCGTCATTGTTGACAATGAAAACACCGCACAAAAACTGCTGAATCTAAGTCAATTATTAGGTAATCAGTTAAGTAACCGCCGAAAAGAGATACAGTCGGTCGATTTACGTTACAAAAACGGTTTTACCATTGCTTGGAATATGGCACAACCCGAAGCCGAAGCAGCAAAATAATTGACAGTCAGAAAACACAGTCAATAATAAGTAAGCAGAAGTATTGTATAAGCATCAAAATTGAACGTACAGTAGGATATAACAGCGTAGTAATAGCGCTTTTTTAATGATTTAATGGGGACGTCATTTGGTCTCCTGTTTAGCGATAATTTGTCTGGTACCATGAAAAATACTGAAAATCTGGTTGTTGTCCATCTAAGTGCCACGGCAGTTTATGTCGTTATTGGCAGCGTTGTCTCTGCAAAAGACATTCGTATCATGGGTGTGGGGCAAGTTAAAAATAGTGACTTTTATCAAGGTCAAATAAAACATCGTGAACGCTTGCAAGGCGCTATCAAACAAGCCATTCAAGAAGCAGAAGATACTGCTAATTGCCGGGTGCATAGTGTGTGGTTGACCCTAGCGACGCCTGAGCTACTTAGCAAAAACAGTGCTGGCGAAGTGAGAGTAGAGGACGAAGTCGTCCGTGCCAAAGACATGGTACAGGCTTTATCCAATGCCAAATCACGCGACTTATCTTCAGACTATTATTTGATGCATTGTTGTCAGCAAGGTATCTATGTCGATGAACAAGACTTTATGGTCGACGATGCGATCGAAACGGTGGCGCATAATATCAGCGTGATGTATCACATGATGATGATGCCAGTCGCCAGCCGTCAAAATATCCAAAAATTATTACAGAGCTGTGATGTTGGTATCGATCATATTGTCTTCGATGCGGTGACCAGTGCAGAATATAGCCTGATGAGCGACGAGCGTCAGCAGGGTGTGTGCTTGGTCGATATTGGCGCGAGTACGACCAGTATTTGTGTCTACAAAGAAAACAAGCTGATCTTTACACATTGTATCGCCACAGGCAGCCATGAAGTGACGATGGATATTTCAGCAGATGTTGGCATATCAATGATAGAAGCTGAAAAACTTAAAAAATCGCATGGTACGGTTGATGTCAATAGTGTCGATCCTAGCTCGTTCTTTATTTTTAAACCGCAAGGGACCAGCGACGAGATTAATATCGGTATTTATAATTTAGCCCGTATTATCGAAGCGCGTTATGTGCAGATTTTTACTGAAGTGGCGCGTCAACTGCATGAAGCGGATTTGATTAGCTATATCGACAAAGGTATCGTGCTGACAGGCGGCGGTAGTGCTATCAAAGGTATGATACCCTTTGCTAAGAAGTTGCTAAAAATGCCAGTGGTGATGACCAATACTCATCCGGCGATCAGTGCTTATAATCATTTTGATAATGACGAGTCCTTTAAGCAGCTGAATATTCAGGTCAATGATCGCGCTTATCAAACAGCATTTGGTACATTACTATATAGTCAAAGCGAGCAGTTTCGTCACAGTGAAAAAAGCGAGCCGGAAGCGCTTCAAAAAAATAGAGTGACTGGCGTCTTTCAAAGCGCAGGGCAACGTTTTGCTAGTGTGCTCAAAAAGATACTATAGTAAAGATATACCGACACTAAATGCATAAAGTAATATTAAAAGTAACATTGACAGTAATACCCTGAGCAATGACGACATATTTTTGTCCCAGCTTAACGATTTAAGCCATAGCCCTGTTTTATTTAAATACATTTATATATAGTAAGTCGATAGCGCGTCATATGAGTGCGTTAGCATGTATCGACCATCACGCTATCTGCAACTGGAGAATCTTTTTTATGTCAAAATACACCATGCCAGATGATAACCAGCTTCAAAATAACGGCCAAGCAAGCTTCACAGTATTCGGTGTGGGTGGTGGTGGCGGTAATGCTGTTGAACATATGGTACAACAAGGGATTAGAGGTGTGACGTTCGTCTGTGCGAATACGGATAAACAAGCACTTGATCGTTTGACAGCACCGCATAAGTTACAACTGGGCGCAAAAACGAACCGTGGTCTAGGCGCTGGTGCCAATCCAGAAGTCGGACGTGAAGCAGCAGAGAGCGAAGAAGAAGCGATCCGCGCGTTACTCGAACATTCTGACATGGTCTTTATTACCGCTGGAATGGGCGGTGGTACGGGTACGGGCGCAGCACCAGTCGTGGCTCGTATTGCTAAAGAGATGGAAGTATTGACGGTCGCTGTTGTGACCACACCTTTCAAATTCGAAGGCGGTAAACGTATCAAGGCGGCCAAAGCAGGTATTGAGCAGTTGACCAACTTCGTTGACTCTATCATTACCATTCCTAATGATAAGTTGATGAGCGTTTATGGCAATATCTCTATGCAAGATGCGTTCAAAAAAGCGGACGATGTGTTATTACACGCCGTGCAAGGTATCGCTGAAACCATCGCCAGCGAAGGTATGATCAATATTGACTTTAACGATATTCGCACCGCAATGACTGCCAAAGGTCATGCGATGATGGGTATTGGCCGTGCCAGCGGTGACGATCGTGCGCGTCAAGCGACTGAAAAAGCCATCAGATCACCGTTACTTGATGATTTACGTTTAGAGAATGCCAAAGGTCTACTGGTTAACGTGATTTCATCTGAGTCTTTGTCATTGGATGAAATGAGCAAAATCAGTGCAATCGTCGAAGAAATTACTGATATCGATGATGCTCATATTTTCTACGGCTCTGTTATCGATGAAAAAATGGGTGATGATTTGCATGTCACTGTCATCGCAACGGGCTTGACCTTAGATGAACACGCGGGTGAAGAGCCTGAAGTTGTTGAGCAGCCTGTACCTTCGGTGAATAGCACGCAGCCTGTTGATCCTAACTTGCATACCAGCGCGTTAAACAGTCAAAAGCAATCGCAAGCCCAACTGCATCAAGATAGTCTGGCTCGCGCAAATCCGACACAAGAGCAGCCTAAAACCAAGACCAACAGTATCCAAGACTATCTAAAGCGTCAACAAAACAAATAGTCGTTGTTTACTTCTAGTGATTATAAAAAGCCAGTGCTATGTCGCTGGCTTTTTTGTGCTTGTTTATAAGGTATAGTCAAAATATCCTAAAAACGCGACGATATCAGCAGTGCGTGATGGTTCGATATTACTTTTGACTGGCTATATGTTTTTTACGAAATCGAGATGTGCATGTGGTAGGGGTTTTATGAACATTAGCTACTAATACTAAAGCCCTTATTGATAATATGTCTCGAACAAGGTGCAGTGAAGCAAAATTTATTCTTAACAGACTGTTTCCTATAGTTATTTATAGGTTTATTAAATATAATTTGCTTGAATAACAAAGTTACGATAAGAGTTATCAATCAGAGACATAAGCAAATTAACGCTTTTTAACTATGGCGAATTGGGTACGGGTAATGGTACACTAGGTCAATTGTAACAAAATATGTGGGAAAACAGCCATGAACCAACGAACTATAAAAGCAGCGATAGCCGTTACAGGTACCGGTCTCCATAGTGGTCAGCCTGTTGATTTAGAGTTTCATCCACAGCCAGTCGATACTGGTATTGTTTTCGAGCGCTCAGATATCGAAGGTAGTCAACCGATTCCAGCCAGTGCTTTCTTAGTGCAGGACACCATGATGTCATCCAATCTAGTATTTGGAGGGGCACGGGTAGGTACGGTAGAGCATTTATTAAGTGCGATTGCCGGACTTGGCATTGATAACCTATTGATTCGTGTTTCCGCCTCAGAGATACCGATTATGGATGGGAGCGCTGCACCGTTTGTCGCATTACTAATGCAAGCGGGTTTCTGTGAGCAAGAAGGCTTAAAGAAATTCCTTAAGATTTTGAGACCAATCAGAGTAAAAGTAGAGGATAAATGGGCAGAGTTACGTCCTTATGAAGGCTTTGAATTAAACTTTGAAATTGATTTTGATCATCCTGCTATCGACAAGAATTTTCAACATGCCCAGCTGCAGTTCTCTACGCAAAACTTCATAGAAGAGCTGAGCTCAGCCCGTACTTTTGGGTTTTTACGCGATATAGAAGCTCTGCGTCAAAACAACTTGGCGTTGGGCGGTAGTATGGAAAATGCGATTGTCATCGATGAAGCCAATATCCTTAACGAAGAAGGTTTACGTTTCAATGACGAGTTCGTGCGCCATAAGATTTTGGATGCGTTAGGCGATTTATATCTGATTGGTTATCCAATTCTGGGTCGTTTTAATGCCTATAAATCTGGTCATGCCTTAAACAATTTGTTGATACGTGAAATATTATCCAATCCTGACAGCTTTGAAATTGTAACTTTTGATGACAATGTAACCTGTCCTATCGAATATTTACCCCTAAAAGGCCTAGCGGTTGAAGGATGAATACAGGAATATACACGAAGTATCGAAACATTTACGCAATATTACATAAAATGATTATAAGGATAGTTAATTTATATTCTTATAAATGAATATATAAGTTAGTATTTTTAAATAATATAACGTTAGCGTAGATAATACCGACGTTGTAGATAATCAAAAAAATCATCTGTTAGTTACCTTCACAATGTGAATGCGACTAACAGATGATTTTTTTTGTTTACGTCATTACAAAAACCTAGCGTAAGGGCGCTGTTTTCCGAAAATAGTTACATAACTTTACAGGTAGAACTCAAGATTTTTAATGATTGGCCAGACGTAAAAGTGCTTTTTTGAGCTTTTCATCAGTGGTGACATGCTCTGCAGCCTGTGATATAGTCCGCTTTGTGTTTTGGCTAAGAGCCTGATTTTCATTGGCTTTGCGAGACTTTGATGAGGTTGCTGATAACGCAGATAGTTTTTTAGAAGAAGGACTATCCGCAGATATTCTCGCTACAATGACGCGAATTTGCTTGAGTTGTTTAAATGTAATTGACTGCTCTGTTAATACTTGCAAATAAGCGTTCTGTAAATAGCGAATATGATTAGCAGCAGTCATTGAGCCCACACTGAGTGTTAATTGCTCAGCAGTTAAGCCAACGACCCAACAGGTATTAAGAATTTCCTCTGGTAGACAATCTACTAGCAGCTCTTTTATCTCAGCGGTCGCCTGAATATATAGACGCATATTGTCAGCAAGGGTTTGAGGTAGTGCGCTACCAGCAAAAGCTTGATGATCAATAAGCTGGGCAAGCCGATTAGGCTGTTTTTTTGACATCGTAATGACTCATCTAGTAGGTGACAAAATCGATATTCATATTAAACACAGTATATATGGGATGGATAGCAAACGATTTATAAAGCAGATGACCGCGCTGCCAAAGAAACCAGCGTTAGTGACTGTAGAAAGAAGAGTGAGCTGTTGTATTAAGGATTTTATCATGTTTATTTGATGATTATGTCCTCTAAACTAATTGATGCTTCGTTACGGATGACAAGCAGTCTTGTATTAACAAATAGGTAGTAAATTTATGAAACAAGCTTTATTAATTTTGTCAGTACTAGGAATGGGCATAGCACAAACGAGTGGTGCTGCCGAAACCACCTTTCAACCAAATAATACCTTGAGTCATACCATCACCAATATCTCTGCTTCTGCGAACTATGGTTCTAGTCGCAACATCTATAGCACCAATAGCGGCGCTTATGTCTCTAGCAATGACGAGATCAGTCAAGCCATTGACAATTTAAGCGCCCATGCCAAGCAAAAAGAATATCAGCTTGCCTCGCTAACCAGTCGCTTGTCTTATGAGCAGCGCCAGCAGCAAGCGAGTAAAATTCCAGATCGCTATTCTGCTCCTGCTATCGCAGCGGCACGTGCTTCAAGCGTGGCACTATCAAGAAGCTCTGGTTACTGTGCTCGTTATGTGCGTAAGGCTTTACAATCAGCCGGTTATGAATTCACCCCGAATCCTTCAGCGTATCAGTATGCTAGCCGTGGCACACTCAGCAGTGCAGGCTTTAGCAAAATCAGCAACAACATGCCACCCCAAGTTGGCGATGTTGTAGTATATGATCGCAGCTCAAAGCATCCGCATGGTCATATTCAAATATTTGATGGTTCTGACTGGGTTTCTGATTTCCGTCAAAGCAGCATCAGCCCATACAGCGGCGTCTATAACTATACGACATGGCGTGATTCGCAATACGTTGATGATGCATCAGACCGTGGTATCTACCTTGCGATGGCTGACTAATATAGTCAATCCTGTATAAATGAGAGACGGTATCAGGCTTGTTTAGGCTACTATTTGTAATATTTTTATGCGCCTTCCTGATACCCGAATTATCTTATCGACTACAAGCGTCAAGTACATCGAGTTTTAAGTAAATCGTTTTCTCCAGATCCAGTAATGCTCTTAATGACATTACTGGGTTTTTTTTGTTCAAAAATGGGATTAGGGCTTGTCCTCAATTTAACTGATAGGGCTCTAAATGAGCTAAAAATGGTTAAGTCTTACCAAAATATCGTCAAATAGCTAGGTAATATCTCGATATTATCTGCACTCTTTTCCTTGCTTGACTGCAATTTACCTCGTTTTTATCACCATCTTTAAAATGAGGACACGCCCTAGATAAGCATTATCGTTCAGTTGCTATCGATGATGCTAGCTGGTTAAGTAAGGCTGCTTTAGAATCAAACCTAGTCCAGTAGCGACGATTGTGAAAGTCAGGCGGAGAAGCATGACTGGGTGCGAAATATAAAGCAGTCTCACCAAACCATAAAATGACGCAGGGATGTATGTGCTCAACGACCATATTGCTAATAGCAAAATTTTGGCTAGACCGTTCTTTTATCGGCACACTAAAGGTTCGCTTGTAATTATATAATGTGTGCGCTGCTGATGAATTATGAGCGCGGTTAACGCCGACTGACGGCATCTGTAAATCTGGGTGATCAATCCAGTCAATCTTTGCGCATGTACGCCCATTTGCTAATAATAAAGGGGGTGGCGGTAGCGTCGCAGGATTTCGATAGCTTTCGAACTGATAAAGCGCATAACGACCATCTGGGCTGGCATTGACCTCAATATAAGCCGCTGTACTGCTACTATCAGCACTATCCTGATCCAAAGCGCTACCAGCAATAAAACACTCAAGGCAGCTCTCCTCCCACAAATAATCAGTAAAGCCAACGCGTGTTTCCTCCCAAGTCGGCCAATGTAATTGATCGGCTAAAGACTGAGTGGGTAGGGTAATTTGATAGGCTAACTGTAGTTGCAACGTTGGCTGCTGTACGATGGTCGCGTGCACGACCACTCGAATATCATGTAGGGTGTCCGTACTTACGCTAAGCTGCTGCGCATCATTGGCTAGGGTTTCAGTGGCAATACAAAGGTTAAAGGTCTGGCTCATAATTTTCTATGACTCAAAAAGTTGGTACGAGATAAAAGGTCTTTGATACTACCATATGATAAAGCACGTTCAAATAAAGGTATTACGAGGCTGATTTCAAGTCAGCTTTTAATTTAGCTTTCAAGAATATCAATAAAAAAAGCCGCGAGCAGATTGCATCGCGGCTTTTAGGCTGTATCATCATAGCTCAGCTGCTATTTTGGTGAAACGGTAGCCAGTTATTTAAACCAAGCTGAGCATGACATACTACTGCGCATGACGGGCAAGGTTTGATAGCTTAGGGTTGGCATTTGGGTTTTTGCGTAGTAATAGTGCCATACGCCCAATAGAATGAACCAAAGAGGCATTGGCTGCTGCTGCCAATTCAGCACCGATGACATCGCGTTCTTCTTTTGTGCCTGCAGGTAATTTTACCTTAATCAGCTCATGATCCGATAAGGCACGATCAATCTCTTCAGTGATGGTCGGTGTAATGCCTTTATTGCCAATCATGACAATAGGCTTGAGCTCATGACCGATGCCCTTTAGACGTTTAATTGTAGCGTTATCGAGTTCCATAGAATTCCTAGGTGTTGGTAAAAATAAAAGAGTGTACTATCAAAAACAGTTAATGATCATTATAGATAATCTGTGCCCATTTTGCATGAGATCAGCAGGATTTTGCACGATTTTACGTGATGAAAATGTTAAACTGAATGTATAAACACATTATAAACGCTACTGTCTGATAAAGCAGTGTTTAAACCAATAGAATTAAGGCAGTTTACGACTAAAAATGTATGAATCGCTCAATCAACAGAGTATTAAACCTGATTGGCTTGATATTAAGTCTGTTTTATAAGCGTAATGGCTGTTGATTGGATGCTTATTGCAGCTTTGCAAAGTAAGAGTAATAGGAGCAGGTATCTTGGCCACGCGTATTGAGAACAAAAAACTGTCGAAAAGCAGCAGTGCTTGGATGAAAGAGCATATTGACGACCATTATGTCCAAAAAGCGCAAAAAGATGGCTATCGTGCTCGTGCTGCTTATAAGTTATTAGAAATAAATGAAAAGACCAACCTTATCAAAAAAGGCATGACGGTCGTTGATTTGGGTAGTGCGCCGGGCAGTTGGTCACAAGTTGCTGGCCAATTGGTAGGGGAACAAGGTATCTTGATTGCCTCTGATATTTTAGCGATGGATACTTTGCCTGATGTTACCTTTATCCAAGGTGATTTCCGTGAAGCTGAGGTGTTCGACAGCATTATGGCAGAAGTCGGTGACAGGCAGGTCGATGTGGTGCTCTCCGATATGGCACCCAATACCGCTGGTAATAGTGCCATTGATCAGCCGCGTATGATGTACTTGTGCGAGCTGGCGGTGGACTTTGCACTTGCAACCTTACCAGAAGGTGGCGCGCTTATTATGAAAGTGTTTCAAGGCGAGGGTACACAAGAATTACGCAAGCAGATGCAGCTTGATTTTAGTAAGATTCGTAGTGTCAAGCCTGGCGCTTCACGACCACGCTCGAAAGAGATGTTTTGGATTGCCATTAAATAGTTTTACTTTCAATGAGTTGCTTTCGTTGTATTTGGAATAAGTCATCACAATATAGCTAGCTTCATGTAAGATTTAACACGCTACAATCGTTAACTGAATAAAAGGAAAACCTGCTTGAATTATGCAGGATAACACCACATATCATGGTATATTAACTTTGTTTCTAGCATATGTTTTAAGCAAAGTCGTCTGAGAATAAGCGCTTTACTGGCTCATTTACGATAGATTTATATGTCATTGATGAGGATAAGTTTCGTATTTGGCAGTTATTGAACTAATGAGCAATGCGTTTATAGACGTCACGTGTCAAGTTGACACACCAATAAGTAAGGGATGGGAATAACTAGTGAGCGACATGGTAAAAAATACCTTATTGTGGCTGGTGGTAATCGGCGTTTTGGTGCTGGTGTTTAGCGGCTTTGACCAATCGTCTGAGCCGGATAGCCTTAACTACTCTGAGTTTGTGACCGCTGTGTCAGAAAGTCAGGTAGCCAGTGTTGAAATTGATGGCGAACAGATCACCGGCGAAAAGAAAAATGGCTCATCATTTGAGACCATTCGACCAGCTGTGGCTGATGAGCAACTAATGCCATTACTGCGCGAGAACCAAGTTGAGGTTCAGGGCACAGCACCGAAACGTCAAAGTGTGTTGATGCAGTTACTGATAGCCAGTTTCCCAATCCTATTGATTATTGGTCTGTTCTTATTCTTTATGCGTAATATGCAGGGCGGTGCAGGCGGTAAAGGTGGCGGCCCAATGAGCTTTGGCAAGTCAAAAGCCAAGATGCTGACTGAAGACCAAATCAAGGTCAACTTCGAAGATGTGGCAGGTTGTGAAGAAGCCAAAGAAGAAGTGGTCGAAGTGGTCGAGTTCTTGCGTGATCCAGATAAATTTACCAAGCTTGGGGCGACGATCCCCCGTGGTATCTTGATGGTAGGTCCTCCAGGTACTGGTAAGACGTTGCTAGCAAGAGCAATTGCTGGTGAAGCCAAAGTACCGTTCTTCTCAATTTCAGGTTCTGATTTTGTTGAGATGTTCGTTGGTGTCGGTGCCTCGCGTGTGCGTGATATGTTTGAGCAAGCGAAGAAAAGCGCGCCTTGTATTATCTTTATCGATGAGATCGATGCAGTTGGTCGTCATCGTGGCTCTGGTATGGGCGGCGGTAACGATGAGCGCGAGCAAACGCTGAACCAACTGTTGGTCGAAATGGATGGTTTTGAGGGCAATGAAGGCGTTATCGTCATTGCTGCTACTAACCGTGCTGACGTACTTGACAAGGCATTATTACGTCCGGGTCGTTTTGACCGTCAGGTACAAGTCGGCTTGCCAGATATCAAAGGCCGTGAACAAATATTAAAAGTACATTTAAGAAAACTGCCGAATACCGTTAGTGTTGATGCCAACTCTTTGGCACGTGGTACGCCCGGTTTTAGTGGCGCGCAATTGGCCAACCTTGTGAACGAAGCCGCTCTGTTTGCTGCGCGTCGTAACAAGCGTAGCGTTGACATGAATGACTTTGAAGATGCGAAAGATAAGCTTTACATGGGTCCTGAGCGCAAATCAATGGTCATCCGTGAAGAAGAGCGCCGTGCCACTGCTTATCATGAAGCAGGTCATGCGCTAGTGGCTGAGCTACTACCGGGTACCGATCCGGTGCATAAAGTGACGATTATGCCGCGTGGTTTTGCTTTGGGTGTCACTTGGCAGCTGCCTGAGCATGATCAAACCAGCATGTATAAATCAAAAATGCTCAGTGATATTGCGATTTTATTTGGTGGTCGTATCGCTGAAGAAGTCTTTATCAATCAAATGTCGACGGGTGCCTCAAACGACTTTGAACGGGCAACCAAAATGGCACGGGCGATGGTAACCAAATACGGCATGTCTGATGCCTTAGGTATCATGGTCTATGAAGATGATGACAACTCACAAGGTTACTTTGGTGGCGGTGGTCGTACGATTTCTGAAGCAACGCAGCAAAAAGTTGACGACGAAGTTCGCCGCATGTTAGAAGAGCAATACGATATCGCGCGCGAATTGATTGAAGGTAATCAAGAAAAAATGCATGCGATGGTTGATGCCTTGATGAAATGGGAGACCATTGACCGTGATCAACTGCAAGATATCTTAGCCGGTGAAGATCCACGTCCGCCTAGAGTATATCAGCACAATGAAGTTAATTTGGCTAAAGATAATATGAAAACGACGGGTTCAACACCGCCACCATTACCAGCGATGTAGTTTATCGCGCATTAGTAGCCAATATAAGAAGCCCTTTTTAATAGAGGGCTTTTTTATTGTCATCATTTTACGAAGCATTTAGAACAGCAGCAGATTTACTGATATCATGAGATAAAAATAAAGTGCTGACCCAGTGTTTATCAACTTAATTTGCAACGGATTGGTTATGTCATTATTTCAGCCTTTACCTATTTATACGGTCTCTAGTCGCGAAAAAATGTTGGATCTATCGCGACCTCAGATCATGGGTATTCTTAACGTTACACCTGATTCATTTTCGGACGGTGGACAATTTAACGCTATTGATAGCGCGCTTGCTCATGCTAAAGAGATGATAGCGGCGGGTGCGACCATTATTGATATTGGCGGCGAATCTACGCGGCCAAATGCTGCTATTGTCGCGACTAGTGAGGAATTGCAGCGTGTTGTACCGGTCGTCAAAGCGATTAGACAGCAACTTGGCGATGTAGTTTGGTTGTCTATCGATACCAGTAATCCTACCGTTATGCGGGCAGCTGTTGAGGCGGGTGCTGATATTTGGAATGATGTACGAGCGCTCAAATGCGAGGGTGCTGCAGCGCTAGCGGCTGAGCTTGATATACCAGTTATGTTGATGCACATGCGCGGTGAGCCAACGACGATGAATAATCTGGCGCTCTATGACGACGTGATCGCTGACGTTAGCGCAGAGTTAATAGCCCGTATCGATGAGGTAGTCAGCATTGGTGTCAAGTGTGAGAAAATCATTATCGACCCAGGCTTTGGTTTTGCCAAAAACTACGAGCATCATTGCGCGTTATTGTCGCAGCTAGGAGAATTACAAAGTCTTGGTTTCCCTATGATGTTTGGTATTTCTCGCAAGCGTTTTTTAGCAGAAGTATTAACTAAAAGCGGTATCGAAGCAGTGGCTACAACTGAGGCAATAGAACGTGATACAGTCGGAGTTGCTGCGGGTATATTTGCCTTGCAACAAGGCGCTAGTATTATCCGTACTCATAATGTCGCGATGATGCAGCAAGCTGTGGCGTTATGGCAGCAGTTATCTGCCTACAATCAACACTAAAAAATTAACACTAAAAAATCAATGCTAGAATAGCTCTAATCACTGCTATTGCACTATATGCATATTTGATAGTTAGCGCCAATGATTAACACTTAATATTAATCTGAACACCTATTAAAATAATGAGAGCATTTCTATGACCACTACGACCCAGCCTGAGCCAACCAATGAACAGCGCCGTATCATTTATCAAGCGCGTCGTGGCTTAAAAGAGTTAGACTTCTACATTGACCTTTATGTCAAAGAGATTTACTTAACCGCAGAACCTACTGAACAAGAGACCTTTGCCCAAATGCTGACTCACGAAGATCCTGATTTACTCGATTATTTTACCAATCAAAACCGTCCAGAAGATGACCGCATATGGGCACTAGTAAATAAAATTAAGACATGGCGTCATGCTAAAGACGTGTCATAGCATTGACATTAATAATTTGATAATTTGACAATTTTAAAATCATTCATATTTTTAGGTTTCTTTTGCGTCGTTAAGTCTATATTGATAGCTGATAAAGTCTGATAGTTATAACGGCTTTCCCCATATGGCGGATTTGCATATATGACGATGATTACCTCCCTAAGGATTGATACTGCTATCAAGCCCGCCAGCTATTTGCGTACTTTACTATATCTTGGTTTGGCGTTAGTCATGCTTGGTTTGGCATGGCTGGCTGCGTTGGCGTTGTGGCAGTATGTACTTATATTGATAGTAACGGCAGCCGTCGTCAGCTATCTGGCACTGTCACGGCCAGTTTTGTTGCATCTCACACAGCCGCCAATTGATAAGCGTATCGATCAACATTGGCAACTTAGGATACGGACGAGCCAAGGCGATGGGCTATGGCAAGCACAACTGCTTGCTGTCCATCATTATCATTGGGCAATGAGCTTTGATTTTATGATTAAAGAGCCTTATCAGCGTTCCATGTCATTGACCGTATTTCGCGATCAAGTGAGCCTTGAGCAATGGCGCGAATTAAATGTTTTAGCAAATGTGAGCGCTGTAACGACTAATTGATACAGCGTGGTGTGGTTTATATAGAGTTATATTAGGTTTAGATGAGCCTTCATAAGCCAATATGGTCAATAACAAAACACCTATCTCGATGGTAAGATAGATTTGCTATATTAAAATATATTCAGCGTTTACGTTATCTGCTGGTTATAGTCAAATAACATAGCGGCTGAAGATAATAAACAAAACGACAAAAAAGGATGAGGTTATGAGCTTATTAGGGAATTTAGTGAGTCAAGTAGCGCGTAGTGCCATGGCGCCAGATGATGCACAGCGTAATCCTGTGAACCAAGGGTCGACATCACGTCGTACGGGTGGTCTGGGTGATATTTTAGGTAGCGTATTGGGCGGTGGTCAATCTGGTGGTTATAATCCACAGCAGTATAATCGTCAGGCGGATAATGGATTTGGTCTGGACGATATTATGGGCAGTCTCACCGGTGGCAATCAGCGCGGTGGTATGAGCTCTGGTGCTGGCGGCTTGGGTGATATCCTGGGCAGCGTATTGGGTGGTAAGAGTAATAGAAGCGGCTTTGGCGGTGGTAAAGGCATGCTGGTTGCTGCCCTCATGCCCATGGTATTGAGCTGGATTCAACGTAATGGTGGCTTAAGCGCTGCTCTATCGAAAATCACAGGTATGGGTCACGACAATCAAGTGCGCTCTTGGATGAGTAATAATGAAGATAACGACAATTTAGACCCCAACGAGATCAACCAATTATTTGATGAAGACGAGATTCAGCAAGTGGCCGCGAAGACAGGGGCTAATGAGACTGAAGTGCGTCAAGGGCTTGCCGAATTGCTCCCAGAAGTGATGAATCAATTGACTCCGAATGGTAATCTAGACAACGAAGCTGAGGCCAATCAAGAGATTGATCAGATCATCGGTCAGTTATCGAGTCGACTGAGCACGTTAAAATAAATACGTTAAAATAACCACGTTAAAACAACCACTTTAAAAAAACAGCATTGATAAAAATTTAATTAAGAAAGAGTATGTCTGATGGCATGCTCTTTTTTTTGTTGCCAATTTTTATCACCACTATGATAAATCCAGTTTTAGCGACATTTATCTGTTTTGCAATCTAAACAGATATATTAAAAATGGTAAACAATAGCGTAAGGGTAATATAAATATTATAATAGTTTTAAACGAGCTATCCAGTCTTGTTTTATGGCAGCTATTATAGTGCGAATATTCTATAAGATATGACTATGTGATGGTGTAAGAACTTTATAAGATTAATGACTCAATAAGGATGCTTACTCATGCCATTTAAGCCTGTCCAAGCGGCGATTGCTATTTTAGTGGGTTTGATTATTTGGTTTGTCATTCCCGTTCCAACTGGCGTCACGCCTGAAGCGTGGCACATGTTGGCATTATTTATTGCCACTATCGTTGCCATTATAGGCAAGGTATTGCCCATCGGAGCGATTGCTATTATTGCGGTCACTCTAGTGGCACTGACGGGTGTGACAAGTGATAGTCCAAAACAGGCCATTAGCGATGCCTTATCAAGCTACTCAAGCCCGCTAATTTGGCTGATTGGTATCGCGGTAATGATATCTCGTGGCTTAATAAAAACAGGTCTAGGTCGACGTATCGCCTATTATTTCATCTCTATTTTTGGTAAAAAAACGATCGGCGTGGCTTATTCTTTGACTGCGGCTGAATTGATGATAGCGCCCATTACGCCCTCTAATACGGCGCGTGGCGGCGGTATTATCCACCCTATTATGAAGTCCATTGCTCAGAGCTTTCATTCCACTCCAGAAGAGGGTACGCAAAATAAAATTGGTCGCTACTTGGCAATGGTTAACTATCATGCCAACCCTATCACTTCTGGTATGTTTATTACAGCTACTGCGCCCAATCCTTTAGTCGTAGACCTAGTTAATAAGGCGACTGGCGGTGACATTCAGCTGTCATGGACGACGTGGGCAGTAGCGATGTTTGTACCGGGGATACTGTGCTTGGTAATCATGCCCTTAGTTATTTATATGGTTTATCCACCTGATGTCAAAGTCACGCCCGATGCAAAAGGTTTTGCCAAGGACAATTTGGCAGAAATGGGCAAAATAAGTCGCCAAGAAAAAATCATGCTCGGGGTGTTTGCTCTGATGCTGCTGTTGTGGGCAAATATACCGGCACTGATTTTAGGTGAAGAATATAGTGTTGATGCTACCACCACGGCCTTTATTGGTCTAACGACTTTAATATTAACGGGTGTGCTGACTTGGGATGATATCCTAAAAGAGAAATCTGCTTGGGATACCATTATTTGGTTCGGTGCGCTCATTATGATGGCAGCATATCTCAATGAGCTTGGTTTGATAGGCTGGTTTTCAAGCAATATTGAGTCTCTGATTGGTACAACTGGGGTAGGCTGGATCGGTGCCGTGACTATTTTGACTTTGGTTTATTTATATATCCATTACTTCTTTGCTAGTACCACCGCGCATATTACCGCACTATTTGCGGCTTTTTATGCAGTAGGATTGACGTTAGGTGCGCCGCCAATGTTGTATGCGTTAATCTTGGCCGCAGCAGGGAACATCATGATGACGCTTACCCACTATGCGACTGGTACCGCACCTGTTATCTTTAACTCAGGTTATGTCACGTTAAGAGAATGGTGGAGTATTGGCGCGATAATGAGTGTGGTCAATTTGGTGATTTGGATAGGTGCTGGTCTGATTTGGTGGAAGGTGCTCGGCTATTATTAATCAATCGTTATAAGTCACTATCCTAAAAGCGCTCATCTAACGTGTCTAGCGTGTAGTTGAGCGCCGCAAAGCAGATATCGGTGTTAAAGCCACGATATTGCAAAAACCGTAGTTGGCGCGCTTTATCTTTTTGCTCAGTAGGAATGTCGTCGCCGTACTTTTTGGTGCGAGCAGCAACAGCGAGCTTGAGCCAATCGACACCATCGACCAAATTGTCAGCGCTGTCATCTACGAATTCGCTAAACTCCTCTGACTCTGCATTCGCCATATCGATTAGCTCATCAATATTACCCGGCATGGCAATTTTTTTACGATAAAACTCCTGCTTGATACGTCCTCGTCCACGACCTTTGCGGATATTTTCGCGAATCAGCATGAGGGTAGTGCGATAGTCACTTTGATAGCCTTTTTCTGCAAACTCTTCAAGCAGCGCATCAACTTTTTCTGGGTCTTGCTCTTTATCGAGCAGCTTTTGCTTAAGCTCAGCCTTGCCATACTCACGTCGCGATAAATAATAAAATGCCAACCAACGTAAGCGGCTTTCGGCTTTAATGGCATCAATATCCGCTTGACGTTGTTCAGGGGTGCGCAAATACGCTTTAAGCGCCGCGGGTAGGTTGTCGGCTGTGCTATCGGCTTCAGCATCACCATCATGGTTATGGCTTGCCGTTAGCGTAGAGGAATAACTCGAGCTTTCTAGATTTTGCCCCGTGTTAGTCTCAAGGTCCTCATCGTTTTTATGACCGTGAATATCTTGCTTAACCTCAGCGAGCATCTCTTTGATACTTTGCGCTTCTGGTGGCTGATAAGCAGGCACATCACTAGGCTCAGGGCTAAAGTTAGCCGCTGGGTGAAAACGCTTTTTACGTTTCTTGGATCTAGTAGGGTTTTTTCTAGTAGAAGGGGGTGCGTCAACTGATTCTATCTCAAAGCTGGAGTCATCAGATAACGAAGTAGCTTTACGAGAGTAGGTCGAGCGCTTATGTGTTTTAGCCGACTGTTTAGGCTTGTCTTTAGATGAATGCCGAGAAGTCTTAGAAGATTGGGCAGAATTTTTTGAGTTAGTATTAGCACTACTCGCTGAATCGGTGTCCGATTCAGCAAGTATTTCAGCTAGAGTTTTAATTTTCATAACAATTTAATTTTCATAACAAGTCATGATCATTGATAACGGTGAATAATGGAGCCGTTATTGAACAGGTTCAGAAGCGGGTTCTACATCGGCTTCATTAGTATCCGCTGCTTTGGCTTCTTTTTTCGATCCAAGTTTTTCATCACGAATTTTATCTTCAATCTCTTTCGCAATCGCAGGATTTTCTTTTAAGAACAGTACAGAGTTGGCTTTACCTTGACCAATTTTTTCATCGCCATAGCTATACCAAGAGCCTGCTTTACCAACCGCCCCAATCTCAACGCCTAAGTCAATCACTTCGGCTAAATGATTGGTACCTTCACCATAAGTGATTTCAAACTCTGCTTGGCGGAAGGGCGGTGCCATTTTGTTTTTGATGACCTTGACACGGGTTTGGTTCCCGATGATTTCATCACCATTTTTGACCGCACCGATACGGCGAATATCCATACGTACAGAAGCGTAAAATTTCAGCGCGTTACCACCAGTCGTCGTTTCAGGGCTACCGAACATCACACCAATTTTCATACGGATTTGGTTAATAAACACCACCATACAGTTAGAGCGTTTGGCGTTACCAGTGATTTTACGTAGGGCTTGGCTCATCAGACGCGCTTGCAGACCCATATGTGAGTCACCCATTTCGCCTTCAATCTCAGCACGCGGCGTCAAGGCAGCTACTGAGTCAATCACGATCATATCGATTGCGCCTGAGCGTACCAACATATCGGTGATTTCAAGTGCTTGCTCGCCATTGTCAGGCTGCGAGAGCAATAAGTCATCAGTGTTTACCCCAAGCTTGCGTGCATAGACAGGGTCAAGCGCATGCTCAGCATCGATAAAGGCACAGGTCCCGCCTTGCTTTTGACATTCTGCAATCGCCTGCAGCGTCATAGTCGTTTTACCAGAGCTTTCTGGGCCATAAATTTCAACGATACGACCTTTTGGCAGACCGCCGATACCGAGCGCAATGTCTAGACCTAGTGAGCCTGTTGATACCACATCAACATCCATAATGGCTGAGTCGTCACCTAGATGCATGATGGTGTTTTTGCCAAACTGCTTTTCGATTTGACCGAGGGCTGCTTTGAGTGCTTTGGCTTTATTGTCGTCCATACTGGATTCCTTTTATTCAATAATTATTTTGAAATGGTAAATAAGATGTCTTTGCTACTATATAACGCTAGGGTAGTGAGGCTAATAATAGGAATGACCTAAATCATAAGAAAGATTCAGCCTTTAAATAGGCTAGCGACGTTGTAATAGGTGGTAATTAGTAAGTAATAGCTAATATATCACTCTACTATACAGTAAAATTAAATAATGAGATAAGTAAAAAAAAGTTCATAATCATCTATGATTATAGGAGACTTTGGCGTATCAATAGTGAATTAATTAAAGCATATGCTTTGTACTACTATTGATTAGATAAGGCAATTATAACAAAATCCAAGGACTGGCTTTAGGGTTAGGAAACGCTAAACGACACTAATTGTCGCGTGATAAACAACGATGACTTTATACAAACCATGCTAGCATTTATCTGTTATTTCAGACCGGATAACAGGGTGGTTTGTCAATAGATTTATAAGTTGTCCACAACGAATAATCAAAGTTTATTCGTCGTGTGTGAAACATCTTTGATAATTGAATAATATTTAAAAATATTAAAAATAAATTATTATGATTTCAAATGATGTCTAAGATATTGAATATTAAGGGTTTTTAAATTGTATAAAAAATGAACGATTTTACCTAACCCTTTAAGCTACCTAGGAAAATTCTTGTCAAGTGGTGACTTATACACAGGGTTATCCACAGCTTATGGGGAGAACTCATGCAGCCCTTATAGTATCAATGTTTGTATGAATAAGTAGGAGCAGAAAATCACTCAGTTATACATTTTTGCTATTATGCAACTATTTCTTCTTCTGTAAATTTCGTCGAAATGGCTATGTTTCACATATTGCTGCTTTGTTAATTTGGATAAATAAAATTCTTCAAAGCACCTCAGACAGAGGGTTCAGCCAATTAAACGCTACATATATTTAGATAGAATGAGGAAAAGCGATACCGATAGTACAAAAAAGCGGCTAGATATCTTAGCCGCTTTGTCGAAAAACCATTAAGGGTAACGTGGTAACGTTTACTCTTTAATATAGATCAAGTCCCAGACACCATGTCCGCGCTCTAAACCACGGCGCTCAAACTTGGTCATTGGACGAAAGTCAGGGCGGTCTGTGAAGTTGCCTGCGCCTGCTTGGTTGGTTAGCCCTGAAAAACCATCTAAAACCTCAACCATCCAAAAGGCATAATGCTCCCAGTCGGTTGCCGTATGGAACCAGCCACCTTGCTTTAAACTGCGCGTGACAATCGCCATACGCTCAGGACTGACAAAACGGCGCTTATAATGGCGCTTCTTTTGCCATGGGTCAGGAAAGTAAAGCTGGATGCGGTCGATATGGTTTTCTGGTAATTGCTTGAGTAATTGAATGGCATCACCGTTAATGATTTTGACATTGTTTAGCTCTTGCGTACCTGCCATATAAGCGCATTTACCGATACCTGGCTCATGGACTTCGACGCCAACGAAATTGCGCGTCGGCTCGGCGGCGGCCATCTCGATGAATGAATCACCCAGCCCAAACCCAATCTCTAAAGTAAGCGGAGCGGCACTGCCATTAGGGCTATCCGCGAATAACACCCGCAAGTCCTCGATGCCGTCGAGATTGCCATCACCGAAGCTGTTATTGACCAAATAATGCGCAAATTCTGGATCAGTAAGAGCCATTTCGGCATTTTTATTCATGTGCGTACGCCGTTTCATAAAGGTATTAACAATACGAATATGCTTGTCCGTTGGCATGTCTGTGTTCATGGTGTCAGCAGTATTGGGATTTTGCGCATCAGTAGTATCATGACTACTATTGATGTCATTGTGTTCAGGATGTTGACTCATAGGATTAACAAGGCTTAATTAGGTGGGTAAAGTTGCCTCATTATAAGTGAAATCGTCACCGCTGTGAACGCACAATCCAATTTTAGCGTGCCTGCCATAATTTTTATATATTTATACACTGTTTGTGTCTACAGGTTTCATATATATGGGTTTTCTACGCAGGGCTTTTGGCGTTATCATATAGCAAGTGTGGTTTTAAAATAATGGTTTAAAAATAACCACTTAATGAGAATCGTTGAATAAAAAAAGATATAAAAATCCGCGCGTTAACATTTATGCTTAATAATAAGTAAGGCTTGTCACCATGTTATTTATTGAGACGGACTCGCCACCACCGTTTTACCAAGAACAGCTGACAGCTGCCAAGCGTGAGCAGTTGGATAAATGGTTTATCGGTCATCGTACCCAGCGCTATTATCTCAAGCGCTTCTCAGAGTTTGATGAGCAAGGTTATCTGTCGCCAAAATGGCACTGGGCCGCATTTTTTATTACTTTTCCTTGGCTGTTATATCGCAAGCGCTATATGGATGCAATTGTTTACAGCGTAGCAGGCTGGTCTTTTATTCAGCTTAATGTTGCTATTGTGCTGGTCACTTTTGAATTTGTAGCGATGTCTTATATTCCAGATGCATATCAAATGGCAACGCGGCTGGGTATTGCAGCGATTATTTGGCTGTTTTGGGCGTCTATGGTGGCACGTTGGACAGACGCTTATTACTACCGGATGGCACGGCGCGAAATCGCTGATGCGATTGAGGATCATCCGCGAGACGAGGCGGCGCAGCAAGCACATCTGCGCCGAGAGGGCGGGGTCAGTTTGTTTGGTTTGGGCTTGGGATTTGGGCTCTTTGCTTTTGCTTTATTGGTGATTAAGGTGCAGTTTTTACCTATTATTGCGAAGCCAAAAGCCAATGAGGTATTGTTTAATGCTTATGACATCACCAAGACGACGCAGAATCGTGTGGCGGTCATTTACCAACAGACCGGGCAGTGTCCCATTAATTTGCCGTTTAACATAGATGATCCGCAGGTGCTGATGCGTATTGATACTCAAGTGCCGGGCGTTCCTAAAACAGATTGTGCCGTCATAGGAACGATTCATAACGTTAAATTCCCACTGCGTTATCTCAATGAGCAAACAGTCGCTTTTTATCATGTGAAAGATAGCAACAGTTGGCAATGTACCAGCTCGCTAAATGAAAAACTTGCGCCGCCAAACTGCTCACCGGATTAAACGGCAATTATCCCTTGGGGTTAGTAGCAATATCCTAGTTTTCATCAACGGGCGCTGCTTGGTTTTTTAGGGCGTCAGAGAACTCACTCAAGTCCATTTTACGTGCCTTACCAATATCCTCATCGAATAAGCTCTCAAGCTCTGTCATTGAGGACTGTACTGACTCTATCAGGCTGGCCTCATCATCATAGATGGCTTGCTGACGCTCAATCAAATCATCATCATAGTCACGGAAAGTTTGCACGGTTTCGCGCGCTTTTTCAGGAGAGATGCCAAGCAGCTGCAAGGACTCACGCGACATATCTAAAGACGATAAATAAGTCTCACGCCAGATATGACGAACCCCAACTTCACGGAGACGGTAATAGTGCTGTCGGTCACGAGCGCGTGTCAAGATAATTAAGTCAGGGTAGTTTTTGCGCAGGTATTGAGCGGTGGTAATAGAGCGCTCTAGGTCGTCAATCGCCAGAATAAAGACGCGGGCTTTTTTGATACCAGCGGCGCGCAATATCTCAGGGTTTTTTGGATCGCCGTAATAGACTTGGTTACCAAAGCGCCGGACGAAATCCACCCGATTGGCGGAGCGTTCGATGGCTGTAAATTCGATATTGTGCATGCGTAATACGCGACCGATAATCTGACCGACACGGCCAAAACCAGCGATAATAACCTGATGCTCATGATCAGGAATGGTATCGTACTCACGGCTGGGTTTGCTTTTGGCGAATAACGGCTCTCCTATTTTTTCTAATAATAAGAATGCCAGCGGCGTCAGCGCCATAGAGATGGTCACAATGAGGTTTAGGGTGTTTGCCAGCTCAGGTTGCAAGACATTTTGAGCGGTGGCCACACTGAACAAAACAAATGCAAATTCACCGCCTTGAGCAAGAGTAACCCCTAACCTGATACTGGTTGGCCAGCGATTGCCAGATATTTTTGCGATAGCGGTGACCACACTGAACTTGATAAACATCAATGCCATCGCACAGCCGATAATAAAGATGGGCTTGGCCAAAATGAGTTTGACATCAGTCAGCATTCCGACCGACATAAAAAATAGCCCAAGTAATAACCCTTTAAAAGGTTCAATACTGGCTTCTAACTCGTGACGGTACTCCGAATCCGCCAGCAAAACCCCAGTCAAAAATGCACCAAGCGCCATCGATAGACCAATCTGCCCCATCAAAATAGACACGCCCATGACGATAAATAGAGCAACTGCGGTTAATAATTCTGATGCGCCACTAGATGCCACAAATTTAAAGAAAGGTCGGATGATATAGCGGCTAGCAAAAATAAGTCCGGCGAAAACCGCAAATACTTTGCCGAAATAGATTAAGTCGTAGCTCTGCTCGCGCACCCCTGACAAAAATGGAATAACCGCCAATAAGGGAATCACGGCAATATCTTGGAATAACAAGATGGTAAACGCTTCGCGACCATGGGTACTAGATAGCTGCTGTTTTTCGGTCAGTATTTGTAGCACAAAAGCAGTGGAGGAGAGCGCTAAGCCGAAGCCGACGATAAAAGCCGTATCGAGTGGTAAGGAGAAAAATTGATAGAGGATACTCATCAATAAGGTGCCAGACAGACCGACTTGTAAGCCACCAAGGACGAATATTGAGCGGCGTAGCGCCCAAAGCCGTGAAGGCTGGAGCTCAAGACCAATGATGAATAGCAGCATCACCACGCCAAATTCAGAAAAATGTAATAAGCTCTCAGCGTCGCCCGCCACATCTAGCGCACTTGGCCCTAATATCAGTCCGGTGATTAAATAACCAAGGACGGTCGCAATACCAAAGCGTTTGCCAAGGGGTACAAAGAGCAGGGCAGCTCCTAAGAAAATTGTAGCTTGTAACATTAAATTTGGTGAGCCGGCGGCGGCAGCGAACATCTGGAATCCTCAAAATTGGCAAAAAAATAAGCAATGTAAAACAGTCAATATAAAACAAGAAGGACAATAATAAATAACGCTAGCATACTTTATTTTTTGCGATAAATCTTCCACACGCCGTTATCAGCAAGCGGATTGTTATAAGCATCATTACGACGCTTACGCGGTGTCTGCCGACTGTCTATCATCTTAAAATTGGGTAGTGCATGAACGATAAGTCCAGTGCGATAAAAGCGCACACGTTCGGGCTCTAGCATCTCACCCATACTATCGCGGCAAAAGACGTACGCACGCAAGTCAATAAATTCACGATGTGCGACTAAACGCGCCTCATCATCCTTCTCCAATACGGCAGCCATACGCGCAATCTCATCAGCGCTATAATCCCCGCATTTATCAGTAAGTGCACCTACTGAGCCAAAGCTCTTAGATTCTTTAGCATGAGTTTTGGTTAGATGCAGGCGCTGAACATGATAGATAAATTGAGGTATCTCGAGGCTGGCAGGTAATGGCAGATAATCGGGCGGTAGATTGGCCGCCGGATAAAAGGCCATCGCGCGTTCGAGCAGCGTCTGCCAACGCTGTTGATAGGCTTGGACTTCGGCTAGATTGCCTTCATAAATAGGCATATCACGGATTTGACACAAAATATCAGGCGGGAACTGCGCATCTCGAAAGCTAGCAATGTCTTCTTGCAGCGTTGATAGCAATGTTTTGGCATGCTTTTTACCCTCGCTTGAGATAGGGTCATCAATGTAGCTAGGAGCAACGAAAGGAGCTGAGCGTCTCGACATGGCAGAAGGTCATCAATTGGTTATGAATAAGGGTTTTAAGCCTTAAGTATACAGAATTTATAGGAAAAATATGGCGGCGCGGCCAAATTTTCCATTATTTTTAACATGCTCTTACAATGATAAAAATCTGCCTGATATAAGCTGATTTGCAATAAAGGTCTTTTATTTATCTTTTTTAAGCCACTTTTTAGGCGCTTTTTTATGAATCATCATTCACCTCCTTCGTCCATATATGATAACTGGCGTGGCTTATTAGAAACTGTTGGTAAAATAATTTTAAGGATTATCGGTGCAGGACTGGCGCTGCTATTTGGGTTTTGGTTAATAATGGCATCCAATATGGGACCGGCTTATCTGCCGCACCTCATGAACGGTGCGCTAGATTTTTGGATTCGCATGACGTTGTTGGGGCTCGGGCTAAGTACTTGGCTAATAACAGCGCTGTGGATAATTTGGCTGATGCTGCGTTATTGCCAGCACTTTATAAAAAAATATCAATTAAAACGTCGCTCATAACTGACAGCTAGATAGGCGACGTCTTAATTAATACTTATATGATTTAATATTTAATGTCTTATGCTTAATGGTTGTGACCAATATGATTATTGGTATCAGTCGCCTGCTGTGAGATATCGCAAACTAAAGCATCGCTATGCGTCTTGGTTTGCGGATGCGCTAAGCTTTCAACCTGAATGGTCGCATGGTGAATATCAAGCTCAAGGAGGCTTTGCTCTAAACTGGTAATCAGGATACTGGATTCATAAATACTCATTTCGCCATCGACGACCACGTGACACGATAGGGCGTTGAGACCGCTGGTGATACTCCAAACATGCAGGTCATGGACTTGTCGCACTTGCGGGTGAGCAAGTAATTTGTCTTCGACCTCCACCAGCGATATTCCCTCTGGCGTCCCTTCCATCAGGATATGGACCGAATCACGGACGACGCGGTAACCACTAAACAAAATCAATATGGCGACAATCACCGAGGCCGCCGCATCCGCCCAAATCCAGCCAAAGCTCATCATCAAAAGCGCGGCAACGATAGCGGCAACCGAACCCATCAAATCGCTCAAGACATGCAAATAAGCACTTTGCATATTCAGATTGACCAGTGCTTTACCCTCATTTTTTCCTTGACTGTCCTTGTTACTACCTGCATGACTGTGACCATGTGCATCTGTGCCGCGACTGCCACGGTGCATCAGCCAAGCGACCAAAATGTTGACCAACATACCAATGGTAGCAACGATAAGCATGCCTTGGGTCGCAATCTCAGGCGGCGAATTAAAGCGTTTAATCGCCTCATAAAAAATCATAATGGCAATAATAACCAACGTCGCACCATTGACTGTTGCCACTAAAATCTCAAAGCGTTTATAGCCAAACGTCTTTTGATGAGTGGCTGCTTTTTCACCAATTTTGAACGCCATTAACGTCGCGCCAAGGGCTACGGCGTCACTGAGCATATGACCAGCATCAGACAATAGCGCCAAACTGCCCGTGAGCCAGCCACCGATGGCTTCGATAAACATATAGCCAGTAATAATGACAAAGCTAAAGAGTAACGTACGCTGATAGCCCTTGGTATCGCGCGGTGCGACTGTCTGTTCTAGGTGTTCATCGTGGTCGTGATTGTCTTGATTATTATCAGTATAACTGTCTTTAATATAATGACCTTCTGCATCCTTTTGACCGTGCTTATGATTATCAGCCGCAGTATTCTCATGAGAATGGTCATTCTTTTCAGATTTTGGGTGATTTTGATTCATAACAACACTCAGGATGATAGAAGGTGAAATTTGATTGCTTATAAAGCTGTGCTTGCTGTATAAAAACCAGACAGATATAAATAATTTAGCACATTTAATAAATGCTTGCTGTATCTAGGCGGTAAACGATGAAATGCCTATTTTGAAAAGCGTTGGTTAGTGACTGTAAGCTATATCTATATAGTCAGCTCCACATAAAGAAGATACAGTGAAACTGGAATGAATTTTTTGTAGCCTCTGTCGGCGTAGGCACAGCAAGCTAGAAAAATTCGTACCAGTTTCACGTTGTCAGATAACGTATCCATTTTATTTAGTACCGACTATAGCGTGATGATTCGAGTTAAAGGACCATGCTAAGAAATTGGATATTACCAACCAACAGGGTCAATATCCAAGGTCAGCTTCAGATATTTGGCGCTTGGCAAGGTAAGTACAGGTTGCCACCAGTGATGTAATACCCGATGCAATTGCTGTCTGTCTTTGCCTAACAGCAGTAAATGCACGTGGTAGCGACTGTTCTTTTTACTCATTGGCGCATCGATAGGACCGAGGACAGCAAGATTATGCCCATTTGGCAAAATAGCAATCGCATCTTTAAGCGCTTGCGTCGTGGCGGCAAGGGTTTTGCCTTCACAGCGTATTAGGGCAGCATAACTATGCGGCGGCAAGCCCATCATTTTACGTTCTTGCAATAGCTCGCGAGCAAATGAAAGATAACCATCTTTTACCAATTTTAATAACAGCTCATTATCGGGCTGCAGCGTTTGAATCAATACGCGCCCCGATTTATCACCGCGACCGGCACGCCCTGCGACTTGAATCATGAGTTGTGCAGTATGTTCCGGTGAGCGAAAATCGGCTGATAAAAAGCCACGATCAGCATTGGGCAAACAAACAAGCGTAACATTAGGAAAATGATGACCTTTGGCGACCATTTGCGTACCAACTAAGATGGCAGGCTTGCCTTCATTGATACGTTGATAGATATTCTCCCAGCTGTCTTTACGTCTGGTGGTATCGCGATCGATTTGGATAATAGGGTAAAGCCCTTTACTGGTTTGCGGATTGGCAAAAATCGCATGCAAGTTTTCGCTGAGCCTTGTAGTGCCCATTCCTTTGGCATCCAAATTTTGACTGCCACAATCAGGGCAAACCGTTGGAATATAGGCTTGCCAATCGCAATGGTGGCACTTTAAATATGAGCTGCTTGAATAGGAATTGGATTGCGAATGGCTATTATAATGAACGGTTAAATGCGCGTCACAGCGTGGACAATCTGCTTGCCAACCGCAAGCTTCGCATAGCAAAATTGGTGCATAGCCGCGACGATTTAAAAAAATTAATACCTGATCGCCAGCCTCTAGCGTTTGCCGTATTGCGCCGATAAGCGCATCGGTCAGCCCGGTATCATAGCGAGCGCCTTCGTCCGTTGTTTGTTGATGGGTACTTTGCAGGCGCGCATCAATCAGCTGCATGCTGGCAAGCTTGGCATTACCGGGGCGAGTTTGCAATTGGCACTCTACCAGCTTGCCGTCATCGACCAGTTTTAGATGCTCAAGAGAAGGCGTCGCCGTACCAAGGACGACGGGGATATTGGTTTGTAATCCACGATAAAGCGCGACGTCAGCGGCATGATAGCGCAACGTATCTTGCTGCTTATAAGAGCCATCGTGCGCTTCATCGACGACAATTAAGCCCAGATCTGCAAAGGGATAGAGCACCGCTGAGCGCGTTCCAATGATAATTTGCGCATGACCGGTACGGCAATCTTGCCAACCTTGCAGGCGATGGGTATTGTTCATACCCGAATGCAATAAGACAATATGAGCGGCAAAGCGACTGGCAAAACGCGCGCGCGTCTGCGGCGTGAGTCCAATCTCTGGCACTAAAATCAAAACTTGCTTGCCGGCTTCTAAGACCGCTTGCATCGCTTGCAAATAAACTTCGGTTTTGCCACTACCGGTAATACCGTTTAATAAAAATCCCGTGTAGCGCTTAGCTTCGTGGGCAGCAATGATAGCGTCGACAGCAAGCTGTTGCTCATCGTTCAGATCAAGTGGCATTTTCGCGAGTTTGACAGGGGCAGGTGCTTGTTTTGGCTCAATATAGCGTTCGATAAGGCCTTTTTCTTCCAGCGTCTTTAAGAAGGCTCTTTGCATGCCTTCCAACAACAAAGTATCTTCACTCGCACCGCGTTCGCCATGCAGTTTAAGCATATCGAATTGCTGCTTTTGTTTTTTGGCATTGGCACGAAAGTCATCATCATTCGCATGCGGCAAAATTCGCCAATGGGTAATCAATAAGTCTAGCGGATTGCCTTGACGAACGAGGGTGGGCAAGATGACTGCTAATACATCACCGAGTGGATAGTGGTAATAACTCGCCAGCCAATAAGCCAGCTTTAGCATGCTGGCGTCCAAAATCGGCTCGGCATCTAAGCACTTATTGATAGGTTTGAGTTTTTTTATTGGTACGCTGCTATCTGCTGCAGCGATATGAGCAATGACGATACCAATTAAGGTTTGACGACCAAATGATACCTCGACGCGGCTACCAATTGGCGGTAGTTGTGATGCAGCCTCATTTAGTGAAATGTTCATATCTGCCGGTAGGCTATAATCAAATACCCGATAAAGGGGCACAGGCAGCGCAACTTGTACCAACATAAAATGCATTCCTAACTTTTGGGTATCTAAATAATAAACTCGATGAGGATAATAACAGTAAGCCCAAATAATGATATTTGGGCTTACGCTAACAACCGTTATTTTGACGCATTCACTTAAGCATTCAGTGTAATAACTTCCGTATTATTCAATGTATAGTATAGACTCAATTTCAACCACACCGCCTTTAGGTAGTGCGGCTACTTGTACCGCTGCACGGGCAGGGTATGGCTCGCTTAAGTTGGCAATGAATACCTCGTTTAAGGTGGCAAAGTCATTCAAATCAGTCAAAGATACATTGAATTTAACCACGTCATTTAGACTGCCACCCGCGGCTTCACAAATGGCTTTAATGTTTTCAAACACTTGCTCAGCCTGTGCTTTAAAACCCTCGCGCAGTTCCATGGTTTCAGGATCAAAACCAAGCTGACCTGAGATATAGACGGTGTTACCGACCTTTACTGCTTGTGAGTAAGTACCAACAGCGGCAGGAGCTTTATCTGTTTGAATGGTTTGACGACTCATATTATATCCTTAACGTATTTTTTTCGTTTGATTGATTGGATTTACTGACTAAAAACGAAGTAGCAAAGTTTATCATTGTTTTGGTTTTTTCTAAAAATTAAGGCTAACTCTATAAGGGTTTAGTGCTTCTTCAATCAGCAAAAAAGTTAGGTATTAAGCATTAATAGCGCTTATAGCTATAGCTGATAAAGTCGCATAATATTAGGAAATCCCAATAGTGAGCGCAGCTCGCGAATGCCTTGTGCTAAGTGATTGCGACTACGCACCACAATATGAATGATGGTGTCAGTATGGCGCACATCGACCGTTTCGACCCCCATATTTAACTGGCGCAGATGGTAGATAACCTCGCTAATTTGTTCGTCGCTGAGGGCAAGAGACAGCTTTAAATAAGCCGAAAAACGGACTTTGCTAGCGTGCTCACCGGACTCATTTTGTTTGATAGCCTTATCATTGCGCCAGCGCAGCTGTATCACTTGGTAAGGGTTGTCCTTACGAATATCATCGAGCGAAAAGCATTTATGGCGATGTACCACCAAGCCATGACGCGATAAATGGCCAACGATAGGGTCGCCATAGATCGGATGACAGCAATTGGCAAAATCAAGCTCAACCCCTGAGGCGTTGACGATCAATTGCTGCGGTTGCGCCGTATCATCGCTGTGTTCTTTGGCCTGCAAGTCACTGACTTCATCGCTAAATAGCCGCGTGACTACCAGCTGAGGCAATAGCGTACCCGAGCTGATCTGCTCAAATAGCGCACTTTTTTCTGCCAGACCGCGCCATTCTGTCAAGTTTTTCCAGTCGCTATCGGTTAAATCATCGAGACTTTTTTGATAGGTTTTTAGCGCGCGATCCAAGGCTTGTTGACCGTGGTGCTGCTTATCAGCTGCAGATAAATCTTTAAACCAACGTAAAATCTCTTCACGAGCTTTATTGGTTACCACAAATCCTAACCATTCGGCTTTTGGTTCCGAGTGGCTATTCACTTCTATCTCGACCAATTGACCGTTTTTGACCACCGTACCCAGCTTGGCTTTTTTACCATCGATATTGGCACCAACGGCGACATTGCCGACCATAGGTCCAACAGCGTAGGCAAAGTCAAGCGCTGTGGCTCCTTGCGGTAGCTCATAAGCACGACCTTTTGGGCTATAACAGATGATTTTGCTTGAATGCAAATAATCCATCAGCTCATTAATCGTCGAGACCGCAGCGGTAAAGTCAGGGCTGTGTTGATTAAGGCTGTCCTCATCCACCAAGTCCTTCATATTGCGCAGCGATGCTTGAATGACTGATTGGCTGACATCGGAGGCGTGTTCTGCGCCAATGACGCCCAGCCTTGCCGCATTTTGCATCTGTTTGGTCAAGATAGTGACTTTTACAAAGTCGTTATCGCGCTCATAAATAAGGGTCAGTGATTGGTTGCCACCTGGTAATGGACGCCGAATATTGTCAGCGATATGGCCGTCATCGATCTGATATTTTTTGATTAGGTAATAAGCAAGCTTGTCACATTCTTCGATACTATCGAGCACAATCTCAAAAGCGTAGTGACGGAGCAGGGCATTAATCTCACCGCGATTGCGGAAAAACTGCCGATATATCACCACACGATTGTCTAATACTTTCACGAGGCCATTGAGCCCTAGATTATTTAAGACAATAGTCAGATAGCTATGAATGGCTTCTCTTTGGAAGTTTCGTCCCAGCCCATGTTGCAGTAGCTTATCCGAAATCTTGTTATACATCCCAGAATCAAGATTTCGATAACATAGCACCTCGATATAATCGGCAATGTCATTGAGACCCATCAGACGGGCAAATGGCACATAAAAATCTAATGTCTCTTGCGCCGTGGTGCGCTGTTTTTCGGGACGTACCGCATCCAGCGTCGACATATTGTGTAAGCGGTCGGCCAACTTAATAATGAGCACTCGTGGATCAGCAAGGGTAGCCGTCAGGATTTTATGAAAGGTAGCAGCTTTATTCTGTTGCTTATTATGAGACGAGGATTTTAGTTTGGTGACCCCATCGACCAGCCTCGCCACGACTTTGCCATAACGCTGCTCAATTTGCTCATCACTGACCTCGGTATCTTCGACCGTATCATGTAAAATCGCCGCAATAATTGTATCTCGATCTAAGCGAAAGCCCGCCAATATCTCAGCGACCGCCATCGGATGAGTAATATATGGCTCCCCTGATTTACGCTTGTCTTTAATGTGCGCAATATCGCCGAACTCACAAGCATCAATAATGTCACGGCGTTCAGCAGCAGTCAGATAGCCAACTGAACGGAGCAAATTATATTGAGCATCATCGACTAGGTGATGACTGAGTTTGGGGAGGGTTTGACTCATAAAGTGACGATCCTATTTTCCATTATCTATCATTGATTGAGCGCTGTTAAGGTAAATGGTGACTGAATGAATACTAATCTATCGTTAAAAAAATAATATCGGTGCATGGATATATGGATATAAAAGCAACCGCATGCAAGCTGTACTAGCGTATCGTTCACAAGGTTGATACTGTCACGCTTTTAAATTGCAGCGACCATATCATAAAAGAAAACGATCATTGTAAAAGAGCGCGATAATTATAATAGAGAGCAGTAGAAAGGCTAGACCACCCTCTAATTAATCGTAAATCGCCTTCAATGTCAACTGCTAAGCACAGGTGCTAGGAAAAAATTCATAAATTCCAACCCAATGGTACGATTTCGGGTATAAATGGCATTGGTAATCGGCAAAAGAACACTTGTATAAACGAAAAACCACAGCATAAGCTGTGGTTTTATCATCGATATGCAGATGCGTTTCGAGCCGTTCTTATTAAAAGCTATGATCGCCTGACAATGCTAAGTCTAGTGAGCTCGTGGCAAAGTTATGCTCTGGCTGATTTAGAATGTCGCGGGTGATTTTGCCAGCAGCAATTTCACGTAGAGCCAGTACCGTAGGCTTGTCGTTATCGACTTCAACCAACGGCTCAGCGATACCTTTGGCCAACTGACGGGCGCGCTTACTTGCGACCAAAACCAGCTCAAAGCGATTATCAACATTATCCAAACAATCTTCAATCGTCACTCGTGCCATAAATAGCTACCTCGGTTGTTTTTATCAGTCACGGGCATGGCCCGCCACTCAATAAAAATAATATCAAAAATATAAAGGGGAATAGCTAGACATTGTAGCATTTTTTGCCTAGGTAGGTGGTTGCTTTTTATGTCTGCTGCTACTTATATCGAAGGCGGCGCGCACAATGCTCAGATAAGAGGGCAGATAGTGCGATTTTAGCCTTCACCTATTTTTCCGGTTACTCTTCTACTTTGGGATTGAGTAAGTTGGTAATGGTGCGATGATAACGCTGCTGTTGACGTTTTAAGGTCTGTCTATCGGCGACGATAATGGCCTTTAGCTCAGTCAAGGCGACTTCGAAATTGTCATTAATAATGACAAAATCAAAATTCACGTATTGCGCCATCTCTGTTACCGCGCCCGCTAGGCGTTGCTCTATGACTTCCAGGGTATCTTGCGCGCGAGTCGATAAGCGCTGGCGTAAAGTAGCAATACTTGGCGGCAGAATAAAAACCATCGTCGCATCGGTAAATATTTTTTTGACTTGTAGCGCCCCTTGCCAATCAATCTCCAAAATCACATCGACACCGGCGTCTAACTGCGCACGCACGCTTTGTTCTGAGGTGCCATAATAATTACCAAACACTTCGGCGTGTTCCAAAAATTTATTGTCACCGATAGCAGCCACAAATGTATCAACATCAGTAAAATGATAATGATGACCATCAATCTCACCGGGACGCGGGGCGCGAGTCGTGTGCGACACACTGACGGTCAAGTCATTGGTGGTGGCAAGTAGCTGCTTTACCAATGACGTTTTGCCCGTACCGGAGGCGGCAGTAATAATAAATAATGAACCTGTCATACAATGTTTCCTAATGGAGTGCGTCCTGATGGAGTACGTCTTAGTAAAGTGTGTGTTAGTAAACCGCCAAAGCGTCAAAGGCTGGTAAAAATATAAAATGCCATCATGTAAGGTTAGAGAAACCGTAACCGCTGTATAATTATAAACTGCTTTTGGTACTTTTATTTTTTAAAGACCAACCGTTATTTTTTAAAGATCAACTGTGTCTATTACGACTGCGACGGTGGTATTTTAAAAGGCAATAAAAGCAAATTATGCTAAAGTAGGGTATTGAATGCATCCCAACTTTTGAACGTTAAACTTTTGACGTTAAGCTATAAATACAAATTATCTAATGATAGGCCATCTTATGCAAATTTATCTTGCCAATCCACGTGGATTTTGTGCTGGTGTTGATCGTGCGATTGCGATTGTCAACGAAGCGTTGATACGCTTTGAGCCCCCTATTTATGTCCGTCATGAAGTCGTCCATAATAAATTTGTGGTCTCGGATTTGGCCAATCGCGGTGCCGTATTTGTCGAAGAGCTACATGAAGTGCCGGATGGAGCCATTGTCATTTTCTCGGCGCATGGGGTCTCAAAAGCGGTCGAAGATGAGGCGACGCGTCGTGACCTGACCGTCTTTGATGCCACTTGCCCGCTCGTTACCAAAGTACATATCGAAGTCGCTAAATTTGCCCAAGATGGCATGGATGCGGTATTGATCGGCCATGCAGGTCATCCTGAAGTAGAAGGCACGATGGGACGCTTTAATCGTCGCCATGGTGGGGAGATTCATCTGGTCGAAAATGAAGCCGATGTCGCAAAGCTAACTGTGCAGGATGGCGAGCGTTTGGCATTCGTGACCCAAACGACCTTATCGATGGATGATACAGCTCGCGTCATCGATGCCTTGCGTGACAAGTTCCCTAGTATCGAAGGGCCGCGTAAAGACGATATCTGTTACGCCACCCAAAACCGCCAAGATGCGGTCAAAGACTTGGCCAGTCGCTGCGAGATAGTATTGGTGGTCGGTTCACCAAACTCATCGAACTCCAATCGCTTGCGTGAATTGGCAGAGCGGATGAACTGCCGTGCTTACTTGATAGACAATGCTAGCGAAATGGATAACAGCTGGTTCGACGGTATCGACAGTGTGGGTGTCACCGCAGGGGCTTCAGCGCCAGAAGTATTGATTCAAGAAGTGTTGCAGCAGCTACAGGATTGGGGTGGTGATTTACCGAGTGAGCTATCAGGGATCGAAGAAAACGTTACTTTCAGCTTGCCCAAAGCGTTACGTATTCCGGTCACACAAGTGGGTAAATAACATGAAAAAACAGAAAAATAAATTCGTACTGGCAGAAGCCTCTGTTGAAGACATTAATAAGCAATTGAAAATCAACATGCTGGTCATTGTCGTACTGATATCGATGTTGGTTCTCAACACCGCGCAATTTATGAAGGATTATAGTCTGTTATATGCTGTTCTCATTGCCATCATGGCTTTTTTCCTCTTTATAATGGCTAAGAGTCGCACGCTGCTTACTATGAGAAAGCAAGCGCTTACTAAATAAACAGTAAAGGTAAGCGCAGTCTAAAAATTACCAGCGGCTGTTTAACACGCTCTGGTAAAGCGTATTTTTTATATAACCATCACCACTTCTCACGGCAGTCAAAAGCGCTGGATGAATGAGAGGGATTCGATTGAAAATCAAGGATATCCATGTCAGCTTATTACAACTTTATTAAACGCGAGCAGCAAGACGATGGTGTGGTAGTCGCCTATTACCAACCAACGAAGAACGTCCAAGGTGCTTGGAATGAGCATGAGCAACATATGGCACCAGCCACAGGAATACTGACCGCTGAGCTCAGTAAATATGCCCCGCAAGCAAATACGCGTATTGCTCGTATTAGCCTTGACATCTTGGGACTGATACCCTTTGATGACTTTACCATTACCACTCGTTGTATTCGTCCGGGTAAAACTATTGAGCTGGTTGAGGCGGTCATGAGTAGTGGCGGTCGTGATGCAATTATTGCACGTGCATGGCGATTAATGACGCAAGATACCAGCGAGATTGCAGGGCTAGAGGACAAAAAAGCGCAGTATCAACCTGAAGCGTTAGCGGACTGGGATGGGATGAAAGGTTGGCCGGGTGGTTTTATTGAAACAGTGCGCTTAGTCACTGATGCCGATCGCCGTGCTGGTCGTGGTATGGTCTGGATCACCAATGATGTTGAAATGGTAGCAGGTGAGCCAACAGATGATTTGGTGCATTTATTGGGTATGGTCGACACTGCGAATGGTGTAGTACCACGGCTTGGCCTTGGCCTCACAACGTTGGAATGGATGTTTCCCAATACAGATTTGCAGATTCATATGCATCGCTCACCGCAGGGTCGTTGGCTTGGCATTGAAGCTGTACAACAGTATGGCGCTGACGGAATAGGGCTTACCAGTGCCGTATTACACGATATACATGGGCCTTTTGGTCGTAGCGAGCAGATTTTGACAATTCGTCCCATGCCGCGTTAATTGCTAAGCAGTATGTAAATAACTAGGGCGTGTCCTCAATTCAAGCGATTGTATCTAAGTGGGCTAAATCTTGCCGAACATCGTCAAATAGCTGATTAATATCTCGATATTATTTGCGCTATTTTCCTCATTTGACTGCAATTTATCTCATTTTTATGACCATTTGTAAAATGAGGACACGCCCTAGCTTTTAATCAAAGTTACCCAAAGAAGTAAAGCAATTTAAATCGGTCAAAACAAGCCAGATTGTTCTGAAAAACAAAACCAAAGCATGTAATTAATTAATTATACAAATAAATGGTAATCGGTTGTAATAGCATTCAATAACAGAATCTGACCACCAATTAGACATTACCTATGAAAAAAACAATCCGTTTTTCGAACACGCTGACAACTATTCTGGAACTGTTGCTTGAGGCTTATTCAGAATAGATTTTGTACTTTAATGCATTTAACTTTCAAAGGAGTATCACTATGAGCAATGACATGAGCGCTAAAAAATGTCCTTACGCACCGACCCAATTGACCATGGGCAATGGCGCACCAGTTGCTGACAACCAAAACAGTCTTACCGCCGGCAAGCGTGGACCACTATTGGCACAAGATATTTGGCTAAATGAAAAATTGGGTAACTTTGTCCGTGAAGTGATTCCAGAGCGCCGTATGCATGCCAAAGGCTCCGGCGCATTTGGGACCTTTACCGTCACTAATGACATTACCAAATATACCCGCGCTGATATTTTTAGCGAAGTCGGTAAGCAAACGGAGATGTTTGCGCGCTTTAGTACGGTGGCAGGCGAGCGCGGTGCGGCTGATGCCGAGCGTGATATTCGCGGATTTGCGTTGAAGTTCTATACCGAAGAGGGCAACTGGGACATGGTCGGCAACAATACGCCAGTGTTCTTTTTACGTGATCCACGTAAATTCCCAGACTTAAATAAAGCCGTTAAACGCGACCCACGTACCAATATGCGTTCGGCGACCAATAACTGGGATTTTTGGACTTTACTGCCAGAGGCATTTCATCAGGTTACTATCGTGATGAGTGATCGCGGTCTGCCCGCATCGTATCGACACATGCATGGTTTTGGCTCGCATACCTACAGCTTTTGGAATACAGCCAATGAGCGTTTTTGGGTAAAATTCCATTTCCGCACGCAACAAGGCATTAAAAACTTGACCGATGCAGAAGCGGCGGATGTCGTTGGTATGAATCGTGAAAGTCATCAAAAAGATCTGTACGATGCCATCGAAAATGGCGACTTCCCGAAGTGGAAAATGTATGTGCAAATCATGCCAGAAGCTGAGGCTGACACTGTCCCTTATCACCCGTTTGATTTGACCAAGGTCTGGCCAAAAGGCGACTATCCGCTGATCGAAGTGGGCGAGTTTGAATTAAACAAAAACTCTGACAACTACTTTGTCGATGTGGAGCAAGCCGCATTTGCGCCAAGTAACCTAGTACCAGGTATTAGCGTCTCACCAGATAAAATGCTACAAAATCGTTTGATTAACTACGCTGATGCACAGCGTTATCGTGTTGGGGTCAATCATCAGCAGATTCCGGTGAATAAGCCACGTTGCCCTGTGATGAGTAATCATCGTGATGGTCAAGGACGCGTCGATGATAACTACGGCAGTCGTCCGCACTATGAGCCAAACAGCTTTAGCCAGTGGCAAGAGCAGCCTGACTATGCTGAGCCACCATTAAAGATTGATGGCGATGCCGCGCATTATGATTTCCGCGAAGACGACAGCGATTATTTCAGCCAACCTAGAGCGCTGTTTAATTTGATGAGCGCTGAGCAGCAACAAGTACTGTTTGAAAATACTGCTGGCAACCTATCAGGTGTGCCTGACTTTATTCAGTATCGCCATATTCGCAACTGTAATTGGTGTGACCCCGCTTATGGTGAAGGCGTGGCCAAGGCATTAGGCCTAACGGTTGAAGACGCAATGGCAGCGCGCGCGACTGATCCCGCCCGTGATTTACCTAGTTGCTTATAATTATTCAGACGGTTATTAATGATTTAGGCAGTTATCAACCTTGATATTCTAAGTATTATGCCAATAGATTGCTGATACAAAAACACCGCTTTAGGAAACTAGGGCGGTGTTTTTGTTGAATTGAACTTTTTAGCTTGAAATTTTCCGCTGCGCCCCTATTAGTATAAACAGCTTAGCGGTATCCAAATCGTGCTTTTCTCATATCCATTTGAGCAAAAATGGTTTGACTGCTGCTGTTTTACAATAAGTTTTTGACATAAATTAAAGGAGTTTTTTATGAGTGAACAGACCCAAGCGGCTAATAAAAATGCTGATGACATCAACGTTAATAAAAGCAGCCCTGAACTAAAAAAACATACTTTTGAAGCAGAAGTGGCGCAGTTGCTACATTTAGTGACGCATTCTCTGTATTCTAATGCCGATATTTTTGTCCGTGAGTTGGTCTCAAACGCTTCCGATGCTTGCGATAAGCTGCGCTTTGAAGCCACCAATGATGACAGTTTGTACGAAGACGATGGCGAGCTACGTATTCGCATTGCTGTTGATGAAGACGCCAAAACCATTACCTTTACTGATAATGGTATCGGTATGAATGAAGCGGATGCCATCGAAAACTTAGGAACGATTGCCAAATCAGGTACCAAAGCATTCTTAGACAAGCTGTCTGAATCGCAAAAGCAAGAAGGTCAATTGATTGGTCAATTTGGCGTTGGTTTCTATTCAGGCTTTATCGTGGCAGATACGATTAGCGTAGAATCACGTAAAGCAGGCGAGCCTACTGATCAAGGCGTACGCTGGGTATCAGATGGTACGGGCAGCTTTACCGTTGAGCCGATCAATAAAGCGACGCGCGGCACTGCCATTACTTTGCATTTAAAAGAGCAATATAGTGAGGGCGAAGACAATTATCTAGATCGCGGTAAAATCAAGCGTTTGGTGAATAAATACTCAGACCACATCAGCTTGCCGATTCAAATGCGTAAAGAAGTTTGGCAAGAAGATGTAAAAGAAGAAGGCGACGCTGATGAACAAGCCTCTGCTGGCGGCGAGATGGTGTTGACTGACGAATGGGAAACCATTAATAAGGCCAGCGCGCTGTGGACACGCTCAAGCTCTGAGATTGAAGATGATGAGTACGTCGATTTTTATAAAAACATCTCTTATGATATGGATGCGCCACTAGCATGGACGCATAATCGTGTCGAAGGCCGCGTGCAGTATACGCAGCTATTATATATCCCAAAAAAAGCGCCGGTAGATTTATACACGCGCGAGCAGCAACATGGGCTTAAGCTGTACGTCAAACGCGTCTTTATCATGGACGAGGCAGAGCAGCTGTTACCGATGTATCTGCGCTTTGTCAAAGGGGTGATTGATTCAGCTGACTTGCCATTGAACGTCAGCCGCGAGCTATTGCAAGAATCGCGTGATGTGAAGTCTATCCGTGATGGTAATGCGCGTCGTATTTTGACCTTGCTAGCTAGCCTCGCTAATAGCGAAGACAGTGATAAGCAAGAGAAGTTCGCGCAGTTCTACGCTGAGTTTGGTGATGTCATCAAAGAAGGACTGGGCGAAGATATGGGCAATCAGGAACGCATTGCCAAATTGCTACGTTATGCGACCAGCACCCAAGATAGTGTGACCACCAGCTTTGAAGACTATAAAGCGCGTATGAAAGATGGGCAAAAGGCCATCTATTATATAACGGCTGACAACTTGGCGGCGGCAAAGAACAGCCCACAACTTGAGCTATTTAAGAAAAAAGGCATCGAAGTTATCTTGATGACCAGCCGTGTCGATGAATGGGCGATGAACTTCTTGACCTCATTTGATGAGACCCCGCTACAAAACATCGCCAAAGGTGCGGTTGATTTGGGCGACTTGCAGGACGAAGCTGAAAAGGCTGAAGCTGAGAAAGCGCAAGAGACCATGAAGCCTGTGGTTGATAAGCTAAAAGCAGCATTAGGCGAGCGTGCTAAAGACGTGAAAGTGTCTACACGCTTGGTCGATAGCCCAGCCTGCCTAGTCGTTGGTGAAGGTGAGTTGTCACCGCAAATGATTCAAATGCTCCAGCAAATGGGTCAAGATGTCCCAGCGAGTAAGCCGACGCTCGAGGTCAACCCTGATCATCCATTGATTAAAAAGTTAGAGAGTAGCGAGCAGTCTGACATCGATTTTGACAAGCTGGCGCAAGTGATTTTTGACCAAGCATTGTTAGCAGATGGCGGTCAATTAGACGACCCCGCTGCTTATCTAAAACGCGTCAATGAGCTATTGATGAGATAATGTTTATGGTTTGGTAGAATGCTTTGATATAAAAGGAGATCTTGTATTCAAGGTCTCCTTTTTTTATGCTATTTCTGCCTTGATTTAAGCGATTTTTTACAAATCAGCCTTATCCTCTTAACCGACAATCCGTTACAATCGCGATAGATTAGCAAGCTAGACTATTGAGTATAGAACATTGATTCTAGACCATTGGTTTACGCTATTCGCTTCTTATAATTATTCTATAGTGAGTCAAATATAAAATAGATTTGTGTCAGCCGCGTAAAAATGCAATTGAATACTATGAAACGGCTGCTGCATCAAAAATTTATTATTGGCTCGCTTTATTTCTTTCGACTGGCTAGAGGTCTAAGTCTTTGTCACTTGCGTCGCTAAAAACCGTATCGCTTCAGCGCTTTTCACTTAATTTCGCTGCCAATATTATTGCAACCTTATGGATGCTGGTGGGGTCAACACGGGCGTTTTCTTGGGTTAAGCCCACCTTTATTCAGTTTGCGGTATTCGCGCTATTGGCACTTGGTAGTAACGTGCTTTTTTCGTGGCTGGCTGCCGAAAGTGGCAGTATTTTTAATGAGCAAGGGTTGGTCAGTTATTTAATCTGGCCGATGATTATCTTATTGAGTGGTATCATTTTGGCTAGGCGCGCGGGCAATCAAGCGCTGGTTTTTGTGCCGGTGGTGCTATGGTTGGTTGCTGACACCTTGTCGGCATTGTTACAAAGTCTGGTGCAGTTTTTTGGCAGTTATGGTTGGCTGCCGGACTGGAGTTATTCATTTTTACCCATTCTGTTTTTAGTGCTGTTCTTATGGCAGACGCTTGCCTTATTGTGGATTTTTTCTCGTCGCCTGCGCACACCATGGTGGGAGCGTATTATTGTGCTGGTAGGCGCAGTGGCACTGTTGACGATTTGGCAGCGCAATGTCGCTGATCAGCCCATATTTAAGCAAATTCCCGTAGAGCCTGTGTTAGCAGAAGCCGCATTGTACGAGCAACCAAGGCTGTTACAACAAGCGCTGGACGGTATTGATCCAAGTGTCGATGGCAAAACCGACTGGTATTTTATGGGTGTGGCGGGCTTTTCTGATCAGAACGTTTTTCGCTCGGAGATTAATAAAGTACGTGAGCTGTTCGATGTGCGCTTTGGTACCAGCGGTCATTCGCTTGCCCTTATTAACAATATGTATAGTTGGCTCGATGAACCGATTGCGACCAAGACCAGTATCCTACGCGGCTTAAAAAGAATTGGTCAGCAGATGAATGCCGATGAAGACGTGTTATTTCTCACGCTATCCTCACATGGTAACGAGGATATCGTTCAGTTAGCGAATCCGCCAATCGCGATGGATAATCTAGATGCTGCATGGCTTCGTGAAGCACTGGACGCCTCAGGTATTCGCTGGCGTGTGATTGTGGTATCTTCTTGTTATTCGGGATCATTCATCGATGAACTAGCGTCTCCGACCACAGTGGTGATAACGGCATCAGCCGCTGATAAGGCATCGTTTGGTTGTACCAATACGGCTGAGATGACGTATTTTGGTCAAGCCTTCTTTGCTGAAAGCTTGAGAGGAAACACCAGTTTTGAGTCGGCTTTTAAGGAGGCTCGTATACGTGTCAATGAGCGTGAGAGCGCAATGGGTTTTGAGCCATCAGAGCCGCAGATGGTGATTGGTAGCTTAATGGAAACCGCCTTGCCAGCATTTGAGCAAGTATTGTTTGATAAAACCCGTCTACCAATTGCCGGCATTACCAATAGTGCTGGCTCTACTGCCGTAAATATCGTACCTGATGCTGCTGCTTCAAATACAAGAGGAGAGGCTACCAATGATATTAATTAACTATTTAAGTGTTATATGACTGATTATCAATGCGCTTTTTGCCTTATAAAGCATTTTTCACAAGCCATTGTTTATTTTACCTTGGATAAAAAGGACGTTAATGATGAATAATACTTATAATAAAAGCTTGTCTGCTAATAGCCAGCTCACGCAACAGAGTGTGAACCGCTGCTTTGATGGCGAGCAACATTACTATAGTCATGAGTCGACAGCGACTAAGACACCGATGACGTTCAGTATTTATCTACCAGATGAGGCGCTGGCAGGGCGGTTATGTCCTGCGGTTTTATATCTATCGGGTTTGACCTGTAATGCCGATAACGTCACCCATAAAGCGCATTTTCAACAAAAATGTAGCGAGCTTGGCATGATATTTATCGCGCCAGATACCTCTCCTAGAACTAGTGAGGGCAGTGAAGTGCCGAACGATGAGCGCTATTTTGTTGGTCAGGGCGCGAGCTACTATGTGGATGCCACCCAGCAGCCTTGGTCAGACAACTTTAATATGCAAAGCTACATCGTCGATGAGCTATACGATTTGCTACGCTCAGAATTTCCTATTCATAGCGTTGGCATTACTGGACACTCGATGGGTGGTCATGGGGCATTACTTTTAGGTTTTAAATTCCCGAGCAAGTTTGTCAGCGTCTCCGCCTTATCGCCTGTCTGTGCTGCCAGTGAGTCAGCATGGGGGCAAGCCGCCTATACTGAGTATTTCGGTGAGGACCACTCACTATGGTCGCAAGCAGATGCATCGCAGATGATCGAAAAGGTCGGCCAGCAGTATGCCAGCATCTTGGTTGACCAAGGCGCTGCGGATAATTTCTTGGCAGAAGGTCAGTTGCAAACAGCCAAACTTCAAGACGCTTGTATAAAAGCCAAGCAGCCTTTAACATTGCGTTATCAGGCAGGTCATGACCATAGTTATTATTTTATTCAGAGTGTTATCAACGACCATATCGAACATCATTGGCGCATGGCACAACTTAGCTAAGCGTTTATATTGAACTCTTTTCAATAAGCCGCTCAACACGCGCTAATGTTTAAAAGGTAAAATTATGGCAAGTTATCAAGATTTAACAGCACAAAGCTTAGATTCTTCCTCAGCTGAATCAGCGCTGGCGACTATGCAAGCCGAAATGGATGCGGCGCTAAAAAAGAAGCAGCATAGCAACAGTGACCCAGTCTCTAAAGCTAACTTAAATGAGTTCATCGCGAAAAATATCAATGACGCTGGTGACAGAGTGCTTGATGAGACCCAAGTCTCACGAGTTATAGAGATGGCGTGGGAGGATAGAACCCCATTTGGGGCGATCGAGCACAGCTACGGCCTTAATGAAGCGGGGGTTATTAAGCTCATGCGCCAAACGCTAAAGCCGTCGTCTTTTCGGTTATGGCGTCAGCGTGTGAGTAATCGCGCTACCAAGCATCAAGCGAAACGTGAGTTTGCAGTTGGTCGCGCCTATTGTAAAACCCAATATAAACAGCGCTAGGGGTTTGAATCCTTAAGATTATTGCTTTAAAGGCTTAAGTTTTTTAAGTTAGTTCCTAGGGCGTGTCTTCATTTCAAAAATGATGGTAAAAATGAGATAAATTGCCGTCAAACAAGAAAAATAGCGCAGATAATATCGGGATATTAACCAGCTATTTGACGATGTTTGGCAAGATTTAGCCATTTTTAACTCATTTAGATGACTATCGAGTGAGTTGAAGACACGCCCTAGTATTTCTTTATTTCAACAAAATTAGGTAGCTCAATTATGATCAGTCCTTCTAAGCCATATCTTATCGCTCCTTCCATTTTATCTGCCGACTTTGCCAGACTGGGCGAAGAAGTTGAAAGAGTATTGGAGTCAGGTGCTGACGTCATTCATTTTGATGTGATGGACAATCATTATGTCCCCAATCTGACCTTTGGCAGTATGATCTGTAAAGCGCTGCGTGATTATGGTATCGATGCACCTATCGATGTTCATCTGATGGTATCGCCGGTGGATAGCATGATTGAGCAATTCTTAGAGGCAGGTGCCAGTGTTATCACTTTTCATCCAGAAGCCAGCGCGCACATTGATCGCTCTTTGCAGCTCATCAAAGATGGCGGCGCTGAATGTGGCTTGGTATTGAATCCAGCTACACCGCTGCATTATCTAGACTATGTCATGGATAAAGTGGATCAAATCTTACTGATGAGTGTCAACCCTGGTTATGGTGGTCAGTCGTTTATTGAAGGTACTCTGGACAAGGTACGCCAAGTCCGTCAACGTATCATCACCAGTGGTCGCCCAATTAGACTAGAAGTTGATGGTGGTATCAAAGCCAGTAATATCCGAGCCATCGCTGAAGCGGGCGCTGATATGTTCGTCGCTGGTTCTGCGATATTTAACCAAGAAGACTATAAAGCGGCTATCGATGCGATGCGTGCAGAGCTTGCCTTGGCAAATGGGGAGTAACGCCCCATATAGTAAGGTATATACTATTGAATATTAGAGTTACATACTACTGATAGCCGCTGTATGACTGACTATATCAAGCGACGCGTCAGCTAAAGGTGCCATATGAATATACAAAATGCAGAACATAAAAACCAAGATTTGCAACCACGCAGCTTAGTACCCAAAGGTATTACCATTGGCTTGGCTATATTTGCGCTTGTCTTAAGCTTGGCAGGCTATGGCTTTCGTCTCATGGTAGGTGATGATACTGGCGAAGTATTACGTCATGCTGCGGTCATCGTGCCTGCATTTATGCTGGGTATTCCGCTTTTGTTCTGGATAGGGTCACGCATATTTAACAAGGTTAAAGGCACACATATAGAAGGCTGGAATGCGATTAGCTTGGGCTATTTAACCTCTTGTATATCGATACTATGGTTGATGGGTACTTATAGTTAATTTTTTAGTCGCCAAGATGAGGTTGCTGAATAAATATAACCTTATGAATATAATGGGGCAATATTTTTTATAAGCGGTTTTTACACACTTTTTCATCATTAAGTCAGGCTTTTTAAGCATGACTGGAATTTTACATGCGAATCATACCGACCAAGATTGCCAACATTATCTATCCAAAAGACTTACCAAATGGCTTATTTACCAGCTTAATTATCGCCTGTTTACTGTTAGGGCTGGCATCACTGCGTCATGGTACAGATTTTCAAGGCTGGCTGAATGTCATCGAAAACTGGCTGCTTATGCTGTTGATATTTCCGACGGCTACCGCTACCGTTGCATTGCCGTTTAAATATCGAGATCCGACGCTCGAGTTAAAGCTCATGTATTACCTTGGCATGTTTGTGGCCTTCTTATTTACCATTGCAAAACTACGCTATTGGCGTTAACTGGTTTGCAGTGTCAGCAGACGAAAGTCGCATTTATATGTAAGACTTGCGTGACAGCCCTTGAATTCTAAGGTCAAAGCGTCCATTGTATGAGTAAGATAGTTTTACCCGCGTTACTGTAAAATGCTAGCTTTATTAAATGAATTATTAGGGTTTCTTTGCAGCGATAAACGGGTTAATAAGGATAACGTGAATGCCATACGACATTGATAATGAAATAGAAGTAGACAACGAAAGCACCGATCAATTTGCAGGATTTGCCAAAGAGACCACACTCGAGCTAGTAGAGGCGGATGATGGTCGATTGCTATTGCGTGACGCTGAACAAGATGAAGCGCCGCTGATGACCATTGATTTCTCTGAAAAACTCAAAGAGCTGCTTGGTAGTGATACGCAAGCAATCGGTCAGCACATGATTCATGCGGCGATTCAAGTTATCATGCAAAAGCAGATGAGCCAATGGCATGCGCATGTCTATGATAAAGAGCCAACGCACTACAGTTAATTCAATCTGCACAGCTGTTTCTGTATAGCTATTAATAATAGCGAGTAACTTAGTAATGAAAGTTAAGCATAGATAGCCAAAACATCAGCAATAAAAAAGGGTATATCAATTGATATACCCTTTTTTTTGTTCAAATAATAGCAATTATTTGATTTTAGCTTCTTTAAAGATCACATGCTGACGTACTTTTGGATCAAACTTTTTGATTTCCATTTTGCCAGGCATAGTGCGCTTGTTTTTGGTAGTGGTGTAGTAATACCCAGTACCAGCGGTTGATACTAACTTAATTTTATCTCTCATGATAGCTTTCCTGTAAATGAGGGGTCTTCAAACGATAGGTACGGATCTAAAAAATTAAGTGGCTACAATAAATGTAGCAGAATGGCAGCTTAAGTAACAAAGATAATCGATGTCCTTAAGCTACCAGTCGTCACTTATACTTTTTGACCTTGTGCGCGCATATCTGCTAACACTTTATCGATACCAAGTTTGTCAATGGTGCGCATACCTTTGGTAGACACACGTAGACGTACAAAACGATTTTCAGACTCTACCCAAAAACGATGGTTATGAAGGTTTGGTAGAAAGCGACGACGGGTTTTGTTGTTTGCGTGCGAAACATTATTACCCACCATAGGGCGCTTTCCAGTCACTTGGCAAACTCTAGACATGGCGAACTCCTAATCTATGAGGTATGAGGGATTCTCATACCAGTCTGGGCAAGTTGCACGTATTTGCGGCATGGACACAGCAAGCGGCAGCTTTGCACCAAACAAAACTATATGAAGGTTGAGCTGATATGACTGTCATCTAAAGGCAAATAACAGGCTTACCAATTCAGAAAATTTTAAAGCCGACATTTATACCATAAAAGTAATGAATACTCAAATATTTTTATGATAAATGTCTGCTTCAACGTGAGCTATTATACCTGAAATGAGCGGGCTATGTGATTGATTATTTAACGGTAAAGAGTAATTTTTAGTTGTAAGTTATAACAAAAGTCAGTAAAGTTGCTGTTATAAAATTAATACAATCTGTTAATACAACTGACCTTAATGTAAATCTATGTATCATTACCAATCTATTGTGATTCGGTGTAATGATAATTTACTTATTTGCTCGAATAAATTACTGCCGATGCGGAGTTCAAAACATGTCATATAGTTCACTACCTTTTACTTCTAAATTATTTCAGCTTACTTCTTTGACTTGCGCTCTGGCACTAGCAGGTTGCGGTGGCGGCGGTGATGGTGACACGGTCGACTCTATCGCACCTGAACCCGATTTGGGTGTTCAGCAGCCTGGTAATGGTGGCGGCAATGGCAATAACGGCGGTGGTGAACAGGTACCAGAGGTTGAGCCTGAGTTCTTTTTGCAAAGACTTAGTACAGCGCCTACTATTATCGAGCTGTCAAATGAGCAAACGAACTTCAGTGTTACTGTCAAAGCTGCTGAAGTAAGCTCTGGTGGCGCAATGGTTGGTAAAGCCGTGACCTTAAAAGTAGTCAATTCTGAAAATAATGGTATTACTATTGAAGGGCAGAGCACCCAGACTACTGATAGCGATGGTAATGCTGTGTATACGCTCAAGCTCAATCCGCAAGCTGTTGCTGATAAAGATGCGCTAGTAGCAGAAGGCTTCACCTTAGTAGCCACTGCCAAAAAAGCAGATGGTACTGCTATTGCACCGCAAGAGCTGAAAGTTTCAGTGAGCAAAAAAGGCAGTGGTGGTGGCACACAAGTTACCGAAAGTAAACTTGATATCACATCTGTGTTGAGCACTAGTTCAGTTTCTAACAATGCCCTAAACCCTTATGGTGATAATGCCCAATTGACCGTCATTGCTAAAAATAGCAATGGTGCCCGTGTTCAAGATGTAAAAGTTGGACTGGGTATTGATAGTATTAAAGGCATCTCTATCGTAGGTGGCAGTAGTAAAGTTACAAATGCGGATGGTATCGCAACGTTCAGCATTAAAATAGACGAAAATCTTTCGAAAGCTGAGCGCGATGCACTTCTTCAAGGTGAAGGTATTGCGTATGCTATTAGCATCCAAGAGCCAGATGGTGCTACCAAGCAAGAAACAGGCAATCTATCAATAGAGTTGCCAGTCTCAGATTATGTGCTAGATGTAAAAGGTAGCGATGTAGTGCTCAATGCCTATGGAGATGAGCAACCTCTGACCATCACAGCAACTACCAAAAACGCTAAAGTACCAACCTCTATCAATGGAGCAAAAGGTACAATCAAGCTTAATAACCCAATTACTGGGGTCAAGCTGAGTACAGAGGCCTTTGTCTTTGATGCGACTGGAAAGGTAGTTGTAAATCTCATCGTAGCACCTACGCTTACTGCAGATCAGCGTAAAGAGATTGTAGAGAAAGGCGTGAGTTATACTGTGGTTTTATCAGAGCCTAACCGCGCAGTAACGTCGGATACATATGGCAGTGAAGCATATATTCCTGAGTCTCAGTATCAAATAAAGTTTGCGACGAAAAACAAAGATAGAATCTCTAGTTTTGGTAGTGAGGCCATTATCAGCTTCCGTGTCAATGATAAAGATGGTGGCGCAATTGCCAATCAAAAAGTAACCGCCAGCTTACCTCAAGATCTAATCAAAACAGGGTTATTGAATTTAGACAGTGCCGCTACTCAAGTAACCGATAGTAAAGGCATGGTTAGTTATAATGTGAGTGTGCCAGCAAGTTTGACTGCTGCACAAAGAGCAAAACTAGAAGGTATCGGTGGCTTTATCTTAGCGGCTAAGGTTACTGAGACCTCAGGAGCCAGTAGCACTATCAACAGTGAGCGTATCCAAGTCACTGCTGCAAGTGAAACAATCCTAAATGTAAAAAACATCCCTAGTGCTGTTAATATATTAAAAAATCAATTCCAAATTCAAGTGGCAGGCAAACGTCCAGATGGTAGTGCGGCAGCTGGTAAAGAAGTGAAGTTGGCTATTAGCAATGTCACAGGCGTAAGTATTCAAGGTAGCCAGCAAACGACAGACGCCTCAGGTAATGTCACATTTACTGTTAATTTAAGCCAAGATCTGACAGAAACACAGCGCCAAGCTTTGGTGAAGTCTGGCATTCCTTATACGGTAACTCTGACTGATGATGATGGTGTGGCTACTAATAAGTATAAAGCGCCAGTTATCATTCCAGTGGCTGAATACAAGCTAAACTTTGGCAGTAGCAGTGTTAGTAAGCTGCTAAGTACAGGTGGTGTCACGACCCTAAGCTTCCGCGTTAATGATAAAAATGGTGGCGTAATAGCCAATCAGACCGTAACAGCAAGCTTACCGACCAGCTTGACTCAAAAGGGTTTGATAACACTTGAAAATGCCGCAAGCCAAGCAACTGATGCTCAAGGCAATGTAAGTTACACGGTTCGCATTCCTGCAGGGCTGTCTGTTACACAGAGAGCAGAGTTAGAAAAAGCTGGTGGGTTCGTGCTAAATACTCGTCTGGTTGAATCATCAGGTGCAAGTATCAATGTAAGTAGTAACCGTATCCCAGTGACTGCTGACCCTAGTAGAAGTAAAACTATCCTCACGGCAAAAACCACTCCTAGCGTCGTGAACGTTTTAAAAGACAAGTTTACGATTCAAGTATCTGCCAAGCGTCCAAATGGTAGTGCTGCTGCAGGTAAATCTGTAAAGCTTGCGATTAATAACGTCAAGGGCGTTAGTATCGAAGGTGGTGAACAAACCACTAACAGTGCTGGTAATGCGGTGTTCACCGTAAATATAGACCAAGCATTGACCTTAGAGCAACGTAAAGCGCTTGAAAAAACAGGCATTGCTTATACAGCCACATTGACTGATGACGATGGTGTTGCCACTGAAAACTACAGTGTGAAAGCATCTGTCCCTAACGCCGAGTACAAAATCAATTTTGGTAGCAGCAGCAATGCGCAATTATCAAGCTCAGGTGGCAGTACTGTCGTTAGCTTCCGAGTGAATGATAAAGACGGTGGCGTTATAGGCAATCAAAAAGTCACAGTGAGTCTCCCGAAGTCTTTAGTTGATGCTGGGCTATTGACCCTAGATAGCGCTACTACTCAGACAACGAATGACAAAGGTATCGTGAGCTATACCGTTCGTATCCCTACTGGATTATCGACTGCACAAAAATCAGCATTAGAAAAAGCCAGCGGATTTTCCTTGACGGCCAACCTGATTGAGGCATCTGGAGCCAGTACTAGTACCAATAGTGCGCCTATCAGCATAAGCGATAAAATCCAGAAAAGTTTGACGGTCTTAACCTCAGAGACCAATCCTAAGGTAGTGAACGTTTTAAAAGATCAATTTACGATTCGAGTATCGGGTAAGCGCAAAGATGGTAGCGCTGCAGCTGATAAAGTTGTCAAGCTAGAGCTTAATAAAGTAGCAGGCATTACAGTTAAAGATAACGAACAGAAGACTGATGCCTCAGGTAACGCGACATTCATCGTAAATGTAAGCCAAGACTTGACCCAAGCTCAACGTGAAGCATTGGTGAAGTCAGGTATTACTTATACAGCCAGTTTAACTGATAACGATGGTGTGGTTACCAGTGATTATAACGCCTCTGTCATTATTCCGGCGGCACAATATCAAATTAATTTTGGTGCCAGTGATAAAGTTCAGTTGTCAAGTTCAGGTGGTAGCGCCATCATTAGCTTCCGTGTAAATGACAAAAATGGTGGTGCTATTGAAGGTCAGAAGGTCACAGCAAGCCTACCTAGTAATTTAACTCAACAGGGGTTGTTGAGTATTGAAGGTAGCTCTGAGCAAGTAACTGATAGTAAAGGGATGGTGAGCTACACGGTTCGCGTTCCAGCAGGTTTGACTAAGTCACAGAGAGATGCGCTGGAAGCAAAACCAGACTTTAGGCTAACTGCTAAAGCAGTTGAAGCCTCAGGTGCGAGTAGTAGCATCAGCAGTTCAGCTATAAAAATCAGTTCAGAAGTAGCAAAAAGCGATATCAAACTAACCTCGACTAGCTCACCTAAAGTAGTGACTGTGACAGATAAGCAGTTTACTATTCAAATATCTGCTAAACGTCCTAATGGTAATGTCGCAGTCGGGAAAAAAGTAAAGCTTGAAATCAGTGATGTGGCAGGAGTCAGCATTCAAGGGAATGAATTAACAACAAACGAAGCTGGTAATGCGGTATTTACCGTCAACCTTAGTCAAGACCTAACAGCAACACAACGTACAGCTCTAATCGAATCAGGTATTAAATATAATGCCACTTTAACAGATGATGATGGAACAGTAGCAAAAATTGAAAATGCAGTTATTAAGGTAGCACAACCAGCAACGAGCTTAGAGTTTGCCTCTATTCTCACGCCTTCTGTTAGTGAACTTGGCGGTAAGGGTACTATCAGTATCAAGCTATTGACCAAAGGAAACCAAACACCAGTTAAAGGGCAAGCAGTTGCTATCCAATTGGGTAAAGCAGCGCTCGATTACGGCGTTACTGTCAATGCAGAGTCAGCGACTACTGACTTTAGTGGTGAGACGACATTTATAGTGACTATCCCAGAAGGGTTGACAGCAAAAGAGCGTTCTGAGCTTAAGCGTACAGGTATTAATTATCAGCTGTCGTATGTCGAAAAAGGCGAAACTTATACCTCTGCTATAACAAAAGTAGATATTCTAACTCCAACTGTTGATTTGACAGTACTAAATCCGCCGAACCTTATTAATAACCGTCCTTTTTATACATTGAACGGCGAAGGTGATACGGTGACTGTTAATGCGGCATTAAGTACTCGAAACACTAACCTTAGTATCAGCGATCAGCCTATTAAATTAGATTTTGCTAACAAAGAACTAGCAGCATTATTAATTGTAAATGGTAAGTCAGGATCATTTGCCAATATTGTTCCTACGGACCCTAACGGGGCGGCAAGCTTTACAGTTACTGTGCCAAGCTTAACAGCAGAGCAACAAGCGGCACTCTTAGATCAAAAGCTAACAGCTATCTTGACTGAGACGTTGACAGGTAAAAAACAAGAGATTCAGTTTAATATACAGTCAACCAAAGCGGCTATTGATTTGATAGCTATCACACCAAAAGCACTAAATCTAAACGGTGGTGAGACTCAAGTTGAAGTAATAACCAAAGACAGCAAAGACAATGTCATTGCAAATAAACAAGTTTACTTGGCGCTCCCTGCTTCGGTTGCGGCTCAAGGGGTTAGCTTGGTAACTAGTGGTACACAAACCACAAATGACTCAGGTAAAGCAAGCTTTACGCTTGCTGTGCCAGCTGGTCTTACTGATGCGCAAAAAACGGCCATCGGTGGTAGCTTTGCAGTTGTATTCTCAGCAACTGATGAGAATAACAATATTGCCACGAAAACCAGTACTGTTAAGACAGTTACTCCCGATCTAAGAGGTACACAAGAAAGTTTAACGATAGGCGCAAACAAAGTCGTCAATACCAAAGGTGATACCTTCAAGGTATTCGTTAGTTTAGGAAACAAAGATGGCGCTATTGCTAATCGTGAAGTGCGTTTAAATGTGGAAGATTCTATACAAACAGGCGTGACTATTAGTAATAATATTGCTACAACTAATGGTGACGGTGTAGCAACCTTTGATCTCACGCTTATAGACGGCGCTAACGTTAACCAAGCAACTCTAGAAGCGGGTATCAAGCTAACGGCCACCACCACCACGGCTGAAAACATTGATTTGATACAGAACTATATCGTAGCAGTAGATACTGCTACGATTGATAGTTATCAGCTCATAGCGTCCTCTGATAAGTCTACTTTAAACACTGGGGGTGATCAGACCAATGCTACCTTCCGTGTGACCGACAGCAAAGGCGGTATCTTGGCAGGAGTACCTGTACAGTTAAGTATTGAAGACTTAGAGGCCAGTGGTGCGGCGTTAACCACACCAAGTATGGTAACCACTGATGCTAATGGTCAGATCGATGTCGGCGTCATCCTAGCAGCCAACTCTATCAACTCGCGTCTCAATCATAGTGTTGTTATTAACGCCAAAATCGTCACGCCACAATACGATGCAGATGGCAAGGTCAGTATGCAAGTGCGTGAAGAAAACTCACTAAGCTTGTCAGCTAACGGTACGGAAATTACTATTGCAGCTACAGAAGCCAATCTGAAAGATGATGCTTCTACTACTATCACGACCACATTGGTGGATGGTGCAGGACGTGCTATTACCAATGCTAGTATGGAACTAGTAGGCGAAGACGGTGATATTATTGCCACCAGTGCTACTGCGACTACCGATGCAGATGGTAATGCCAGTTTTAATGTCCGTGAAAGCGATTTATTCTTTGATAATAATGGTAACTTACGTGTATTTGCCCGCGCCTTGGGTGAAAATAGCATTAATACTCAGCGTAGTCTAAATAGTATTGAGCTAATCAAAGTCTCACAGGCAGGTATTAGCTTTATAGACATCCAAGACGTTTATGATGTCAATATAGCGCAGACAATCAATGTTCAGATACGTCGTGATACAGCTGCTCAAGCAGCAGAACTAATCGGTAAGCAAGTTGAAGTACAAACGACTATTGGTACGTTTTCTGATAGCAATGATGTTATCGTCACAAAACCCATTACCGCTGCTAATATAAATGGCAATATCATTACGATACCGGTTACCTTAACATCAGAACTTGCTGGTATTACCGCACTACAGGCGACTGTATTAGGTGAAACACTACCAAACGGTGAGCCGCGCTATCGTGCGACAGTGGACGCACGTTTCCGTGCTACCACCCCTACTAAGATGCTATTCCAAGCGGTTAAATCAGTTATCACTCCAGGTACGAGTACCGAAGTTGTTGCTACAGTCAAAGATAAAAACGATGTACCAGTCGAAGGTCAAACGGTTGTATTTAGCCGTGCGTCAGACTCGTCAGCAGGACGCTTGTCTGCGGCAACGGCTATTACTGATAGTAAAGGTGAGGCGCGAGTTGTCTATCAAGCCAATGCTAGCTCACCTATAGGCGGTGTAGAAATTAATGCGCGCTTATTACAAGATAATGCGAATATTGGTACTAAGACTACTAATATTACGGTATCAAAAGAGGCAGTTTATACTACTCTAGCGTTTAGTAATAAGCTTTCTTCTGATAATATTTATTACACCGTACAAGGCTCTATCTCAGTCATGGATGGCTCAGGACGTGCGGTCGCAAATAAAGAAGTATCAATTAAATCTTATGCCACTCAATATGCACAAGGCAAAGTTTGCCTACTAGATAGTACTGTGACCTTCCAAGGAAGAGAGACGACTGATAACAACGGTGTTATAACTACACCGGATCCTTTAGTTAAGGAAGATAAAGAATTAATTCAATTTGAGTCAGACTGGATTAATAGCGAAGATGATCCAAATTATAACTTTACGTTTGATAAAGATCCAAACTACAATTACACCTTAGATAACAACCAAGATATTAATGGCAACGGTATACTTGATACTATCAATCCTGTAGCTATTATTGGTGGTACGGTATCAGATGATGGTTATACCTTTATTACTAACGAAGAAGGTCGCGCTGACTTTAGTATTCGCTATCCAATGCGCTACTCGAACTGGGTCAAAGTACGTTTTGATGCCACGACGTTCTTAAATGGTAGTGAAAATAAGCAAAGTATTCATTACAGACTTCCATTTGCAGAGAGTGATAAATCTATTAATGGCTCAAATGTCGAGTCGCCATGGATTGGCGCTACTAGTCCATTTGGTGATGGTGGTGTAGAGTGTGTAAGTAGTATGAATATTGAAGTAGATGAAATTAGAAGTTATACAGCAGTTAATTTGTTATCTAGTTCGAAAAAGAGTCAAAACTATACGATTTCTATTGGTAGAGAAAGCTTGCCAGATAATGGTAGAAACCACCCATTCTATTCAGTTGACTTTAATCAAGCCTTTGGTTTAGGTTCTATTGTTAATGTCAGTAACGATGGTATTAAATTTCACAAAACCATTTCAGTTGACTAATTTCAAGCATAATCTTAAATAATAAAAAAGCCCTCAATCAATTTGAGGGCTTTTTGCATTCATAATCTCAATAACCAAAAACAACCAACTCAGTCAGCAAAATATCGTAAAAGCGATTAAAATAGCTGTCTTCTTATATTGATAATAGACTCTACAATCAGTAGCAAATTTTGATTTAATTTTTTAGATTGGGCGCACTATGTTAAGTAATACCACATCAGACACTACAAAAACGGCTTCATCTTCTAAAACCCCTGCCGCTAATCTTGCTATTGATACCGCGACACTATTGATTAAATGCCGTGATCAAGCGGGCATTGTGCAAGCCGTATCCGAGTTTATCCATCGTTATGGCGGCAATATTATTACGCTCGATCAGTATTCAACGGCTCATGAAGGTGGGCAGTACTTTATGCGTTTGGAGTTTGCGTTAGCAGGCTTGAGCGAGATTATGGATAACTTTGAAGCCAGCTTCGGTCATACGGTGGCCAAGCGTCACAATATGGCGTGGCGCTTGCATAACAATGCGATTAAAACCAAGGTTGGTATTTTAGTATCAAAGTTTGATCATGCGTTGTTGGATTTATTGTGGCGGCATCAGCGTGGATTGCTTGATTGTGAGATTACTTCGGTCATCAGTAATCATGAAGACTTACGCCAAGCGGTAGAAAACTTTGGCATTGATTTTCATTATGTGCCAGTGACCAAGGACAATAAGGCAGAGGCGGAAGAGCAGATTCACGAATTGATGGCAGGCAATGACTTGCTAGTATTAGCGCGCTATATGCAGATACTGTCCTCTGATTTTGTCAAGCGTTGGCCGATGCAAGTTATCAATATTCATCATTCGTTCTTGCCAGCCTTCGTCGGGGCTGATCCGTATCGTCAAGCTTATGACAAAGGCGTCAAGCTTATCGGCGCGACCGCGCATTATGTCACTGCTGAATTAGATCAAGGGCCTATCATTGAGCAAGACGTACACCGTGTGACCCATCGTCAAGGTGTGACAGAGTTGCGGGCTATTGGTCGTGATATCGAACGCAATGTGTTGGCACGTGCCGTTAACTGGCATGTGCAAAACCGCGTGATTGTGACTGGCAATAAAACAGTGGTTTTTAATTAGCTTTTGATTAGAGCATTTTTAAAGTGAAAGGTATGCATTGAATACAGAGCTAATAAAAAGCCGCCAATAGTATTAGATAATACTATTGGCGGCTCCGTTTTTAATCACATTACTACGGTAAATCTAAATTTATAACAGCATCTCTAACACAAACTTGCTACCGACGAAGCCAATGGCCAATAAGATAAAGGCATAAATAGTAATGTTGGCAGCACGTTTGCCACGCCATCCAGCGCGCCAATTACCGAACAGTAGCGCACCGAACAATAACCATGATAGCAAGCTAAACACCGTCTTATGCACGATATGCTGCGCCATCAGATCTTCTACGTAAATAAAGCCGATACCCAGCGCGATGCTAAGCAGGACAAAGCCGACCAACAGCATGTCGAATAACAGACTCTCCATACTTTGTAGTGAGGGCAGTTTATTGACCCAAAAGCGGTGGATGCTTTGATGCTTAAGCTCACGAATTTGCAGCCGCAAAAATAGCGCTTGCACCGCTGCCATCAGCAGCACACAATAGGCGGCCAGCGATAGCAATATATGTGCTTCAAGGCCAACGCTGATATCCGTAAGTGGTTGATAAGGCGCGCGGCCGACATAGCCGACTGTCAATCCTATCAGGGCAGTCGGTGCGGCCAAAATACCGAGGCTCAGAATAGGGCGATAGAGACAGAACAGTACATAAAAGAATAAGAAAAACAAACTGGTGAGGCTCAGCACATTAAACAGATTAAAATTTAGCCCGTATAAGGTCACGACGTAAGGGTAGAGTAGCGTCGCATGCGCGAGCATACCGACCAATAATAAGCCTAAGCTCACGCCTTTATGGATAGGTTTGTCCTGAATCAGCGCCCAACCGATGTGGAAGCTGACGATGATATAAGCCATACTAGCAAGTAAGAATGCAAAGTGCACAGGTAAAAAGCCTCATCTCATCATGAGCGTAAAATAGCCGCTCAATATAATGCTAAAGTGGTTGTGACAGAAGGATTAGAATAATCGTCCAATTTATCATAAAATGGCAGTCAATTGAGTATCATCTTATTTATTCCTCATAAATGCGTAACGATGGCAGGATAAATAAGACTTTGTATCGGTCACTGATAAGCTAACCAAGCAAGCATTTTGCAAAACGTCTATAAATTTTTAACCGTCTTAATGCTATAGTATTGATAATAGGCAGTTTTATTTGCCAGCATTGCACCCAAACTTAAGCATGCATCCTAATATTATTTATAAGCCATTTTCATGGTTTACCTAAGAACTGGTTTACCTAACAATTATTTTAACCAACAACTATCTTAACTGCGAATTACTTTAACTGCGAATCACTTTAACTGAGAGTTATTTATGTTTGATACTTTAACAGAACGCTTATCGTCGAGTCTGCGCAATATTGTCGGGACTGGGCAACTGACCGAAGACAATATCAAAGACACCTTGCGTGAAGTGCGCATGGCATTGTTAGAGGCGGATGTGGCGTTACCGGTCACCCGTGATTTTGTGAAGCGCGTCAAAGAGCAAGCGCTTGGTGCAGAAGTGCTCAAAGAGTTGGCACCGGGTCAAGCATTTGTCAAAATTGTCCATGACGAGCTGACCGAAATGATGGGCAGTGCCAATCAGCAGCTTGAGATGACGGGTAAACCGCCAGTTGTTTATCTACTAGCTGGCTTGCAAGGGGCGGGTAAAACCACCACAGCCGGTAAATTGGCGAAGTTTTTACAAGAGCGTCATAAGAAAAAGGTGATGCTAGTCTCTGCTGACGTTTACCGTCCGGCAGCGATTGCCCAGCTTGAGCAAGTGGCAGGTCAGGTGAATGCCAAATTCGTCAATTCAAGTAGCGACGAAAACCCGATTGATATCGCTCGACGCGCTATTGAAGAAGCGAAAATCCAGTATCAAGATATTTTGATTATTGATACTGCCGGTCGTCTGGCTATCGACGAAGCGATGATGGAGGAGATCAAAGCATTAACTGCTGCGGTCAATCCTTCTGAAACCTTATTCGTCGTCGATGCGATGACCGGTCAAGATGCGGCCAATACTGCCAAAGCCTTTAACGATGCGCTGCCATTAACGGGTGTTATCCTGACTAAAACGGATGGTGATGCTCGCGGCGGTGCAGCACTGTCTGTACGCGCGATCACTGGTAAGCCGATTAAGTTCTTAGGTCGCGGTGAAAAACTAGACGCGCTAGAGCTGTTCCATCCGGAGCGTATCGCCCAGCGTATTCTTGGCATGGGTGACGTCTTAAGCCTAGTCGAAGAAGTTGAACAAAAAATCGATCGTGATAAAGCCGAAAAAATGGCGAAAAAGATGCAAAAGGGCGGCGAGTTCGACCTTGAAGATCTCTTGACTCAGTTCCAACAGATGAAAAGTATGGGCGGTATGGCAGGCTTTTTGGATAAGATGCCAGGTATGGGCGGCTCTGACATGCAAAAAGCGGTTGAAGATGCTAAGCCAGAAGAAAAAGTGCGTGAAATGGAAGCATTGATTAATTCAATGACGCCGTTTGAGCGTAAAAACCCTGATAAGATTAATCCAAGCCGTAAACGCCGTATTGCCGCAGGTTCAGGTCGCGAGATTCAAGACGTCAATCGTTTGCTCAAGCAGCACAAGCAAATGGCAAAAATGATGAAAATGATCTCCAAGCCTGAAGGCATCAGTAAGATGATGAAATCGATGCAAGGATTGATGGGTGGCGGCGGTGGAGCAGGTGGTGGCGGTCCTTTATTCGGCGGCGGTCAACAAGGCGGCGCTAAAGACGTGAACCCACAGCAGATGGCCAAACAGATGGGTCTGGATCCAAACAATATGCCAAGTACCGAAGAGATGCAAAAGCAAATGGCGGAGATGCAAAATCAAGCGCCGAAGGGCTTCAAAAAACGTTTTTAAATGGTTGTTGATTAAATAAGTAGTTGTTAATAAAACCCCCAAGGTGCCAGTCGCTTTGGGGGTTTTCATGTCTGTCATACTTAAATGAATATCGATGGATTAAGTATGAAAATTTTGAAATTAATAAAATTTGCCCATCCTAAATGCTATGATAGGCGCTGTTTTATAATACCAAGCGAATAAGCCGAGGTTATGATGTTTTTAGCAATGGATACCGTGTTCGATCAGTGTTCGATCGCGATTTTAGATGTCAGTGGTCAAGTGCTATCGAGTCATACTGAGACGGGTAAACGCCAGCAAACGCAGCAAATCCTGCCGATGATTGATGCGGCACTGTCCGAAGCTAAGCTCAATCTTGCTGATTTGCAAGCCTTGATATTCAACCGTGGCCCTGGTGCATTTAGCGGTATACGCATTAATACGGCAGTCGTGCAAGCATTGTCTGTTGCTCATGACATTCCTTGTGTGGGTGTCTCAAGCCTACAAGCGATTGCTCAATGTGCGTATCAGAAATACGGTCAGACCGACGTTTATAGCGCCCTTGACGCCCGTATGCAGCAAGTTTATTTTGGGCAATATGCTGCAACAGATGACCTGATGCAGGCGGTTAATCAAGAAAATGGCGAAGATACCGAGCAGTTGCTCGATTATGACAGCCAGACGATGCTTAATATTCCTATCGCTGGTAATGGGGCGTCGCTATTAGCATTACGTGACGGTCAGATAATTCAGGCAGATATTCACCCTGACGCTACTGTGATAGGGCAGCTTGGTATTGCTCAGTTCATGGCGACAGGTGGTACAGAAGCCTCACAAGCTTTACCAAAGTATCTTCGCAATCAAGCGTGGAAAACGCTAAAAGAGCAAGGTAAGGCGTAACCATCATATTAATGCCAGCCATTATCAGCGCTATATAACATATAACAATACTCTAAAAACGCTATTAACCAACCGGTCCGTATCTAGGAAAGCCATCGTGGATATCATTTTATTAATTCAAGCTGTCATCATGGGTATCGTTGAAGGTATCACTGAATTTTTACCCATCTCTAGCACTGGCTACTTGATTTTATCAGCCGATTTGATGGGCTTTTGGACCAAAGAAAAAGTCGATTTGTTTGTGGTAGTCGTGCAGCTTGGCGCTATTTTGGCGGTCATTTATGACTATTGGGGCAGACTGTGGCAAGCACTGATGGGCTTACTGACAGGTAAAGCAGAAGGTATGAGTAATCCAAGACAGCTAGGACTTAGCTTAATTGTGGCGACTATTCCAGTGATGATCGTTGGTTTTACCTTCGCTGACGAAATCAAGGCTTATTTGTTTAATCCTATCGTCGTAGCAATTATGCTTATTATCGGTGGTCTGCTGATATTCTATGTCGAAAATCGCCCTAAGACGATTATTGCGCAAGAAGCAGAAGACGTCAGTTTAAAAACAGCATTGATGATAGGTCTGCTGCAATGTCTGGCATTGATACCCGGAACATCGCGCTCGGGTGCCACTATTATCGGTGCATTATGGCTCGGTGTCTCGCGTAAAGCTTCCGCTGAGTTCTCGTTCTTTTTAGGTATTCCGGTCATCGTCGGTGCAGCATTATTAGATTTGCTTAAGCATCATGACGTCTTAACCAACAGTGAAGATTGGTTAGTACTCGGCATCGGCACAGTGGTGTCATTTATCGTTGCCTTATTATGTATTCGCCTGTTGGTTGCGTGGGTAAGTCGTCGTGATTTCAAAATCTTTGCGTGGCTACGTATTGTCACTGGCGTCATCGTCTTGGTCGCTGCTTGGGGTTTTGGTTATCAAATGGCAGGCTAAGTTTTATGATGAAATAGGCTTTTATGATAATACATGCGGTTTTGAGTGGTAAGAAGGAAGGGCTATTATGAGCAGTTTGCAACCAGTATCTAATAGCTTTACACATTGCCAACTTGTCTACGTTAGCGAGTCTCAGCATAGTCAGGTTGCAGATATACAAGCGTTGATAATTGCTCATCAGCTGCCCATTATTTTACACCTTGAGCTGTTTACCGATAAGCTTAATCAAAAACGTCGCCAGCAATTAAGCCAGACAGCCACCCAACCTATCTTACTATTAGATGACAAAAACAAGCTATCATGGCTGAGCGATGGACTGAGTGTTGCACCCGAATGGGATGAGCTGCAACGCCGTGTGGTGAGTGCGGGGCGTAAGTCTGAATTATTATTACAAGCGGCAAAAATTACATCGGACAGTCAGGTTATTGATGCCACAGCGGGATTTGGTCATGATAGTCTGATATTGGCCAGTACGGGTGCACAGGTCATTATGCTCGAGCAGCAGCCTTTGATGGCGCTGCTTTTGCTAGCAGAACAGCAGCGTATGAGTGCGCTAGCAAATTGGCAAAAGCTTATGAGTCGGCTACAGATTATCAATACTGATGCGCTCAGTTATTTTAAAAATAGTTATTTTGCAAGCCTACAAGCTGATGCGGATAACGCTAAAGAAGTCGATGCGAAAGCAATCGATGTGGTATATCTGGATCCGATGTTTCCAGAGGACAGTTACCAAGATAGTAAAACAGGTAAAGGTGCTAAAGTGGGCAAGCATATGCAAGCATTGCATCAGTTGGCTAGCCCGCCGACCTCAGAGGAAGAACTACAATTGCTACAATCTGCGCAAGCAGTCGTTCGTCAGAATGGGCAACACACACAACTACGGGGTCGCGTAGTCGTCAAGCGTCCACAGTTGGCACCGTTACTCGCTAATCAACAACCCAGTGAAAGCTGGCATAACGAAGCCGTACGCTTTGATGGTTATTTTGTTTGATGGCTGTTATTTTCAAACATGGTTTTTTAATCACTGCTTTTTAATAGCTGTTTTTGATTATCATAAATGTGCTTAGTGAGCAGGTTTCCGATTGTTAACTTTATGATTGCTAACTTTAAATGTATTAAATTTAAGGCTATTAAGTTTAGGAGCAGGGATGACAACGTTAATAATATGGATCATGGGTGCCGGCTTGCTATTGGTAAATATCATCCTGCGCACCCGAATTCTACGGCTGGAAGCACGTCTTAAAGAGTTAGGCAATCCGCAAGAGCAATTGGCGTTTTTGCGTCAACAAGCCGTACAAAAACAGAAAGTTGCCGCCATTAAAGCCTTACGCAAACAATATCCTGAGATATCACTCATCGAAGCAAATCGACTGTGGCAGAACGTTTAGAGACTGTTTGCGAAGAAATGGCAAACTTAGAGACAATGCATTGAAATGCTGATTATTTAAAAAAGGTATATTTAGAGGTAAGGGTTCCATGACCAACCATCACTCAGCTTTAAGTTTTAAAGAAAAGCTACACGCTTACCTGCAGCTGACGCGCTTTGATAAGCCCGTTGGTATTGAGCTGTTACTCTGGCCAACGCTATGGGGCGTGATGCTGGCTGCTATGGGTCAAGCGCAGCAGCAAGGGGCAACAGCAGGCTTGCCAAGCCTCAAGATATTTGTACTTTTTGCGCTAGGCGCGATTTTTATGCGGGCGGCAGGTTGCGCGATTAATGACTTTGCCGATCGCAAGGTCGATGGTTATGTCAGCCGCACCAAAGGGCGACCGCTTGCCGATGGGCGCTTGTCTGGCAAGGAAGCCATTGCGGCCTTTTTAGTACTGGTATCACTCAGTGCTGGTTTGCTATTTTTCCTGCCCGTTGAAGTGTTCTATTGGTCGCTTGGCGCTCTCATACTGGCCTTCATTTATCCATTTATGAAGCGTTTTACCCATTTGCCGCAAGTGTTTTTAGCTGCCGCTTTTGGTTGGGCGATACCGATGTCATATGTGGCGATACAGGGCGCACCTGATATCTGGGGTTGGCTGTTATTTATCGCTTATATGTGCTGGACAGTGGCCTATGATACCCAGTACGCCATGGCTGACCGTGAAGATGATTTAAAAATTGGGGTAAAATCAACGGCGATATTATTCGGTCGCTACGATGTGATTATTATCTCGCTGCTACAAACATTGTTTTTGCTGATCATGGGCATGGTTATGTGGCATTACTTCGCACCGACGACGTTAGGTGTCATACCCGTATTTGGTTTGGCACTAGTCGCAATGATGTTCGCCAAGCAAAACAGCGCTTGTGCCAGTCGTCAAGCTATGGCTTGTTTTCAGGCGTTTTTAGCCAACATATGGGTAGGGCGTTACGTCTTTGCTCTTATCGCCATCGCTTGTTTATGGACGACTTTTAATGGATAACTTCAAAAAGCTCTCAAAGTCAAAAGCGAAAAAGGGCGCTGATATTAATGCGCCAGTTATCGATTATCAGGCAAAGCTAGCCGCGCATGGCCTAACACGCGCACAAGTCATCGCGACCGAGCGTAAGCTGGCAAAATTTGCCAATACGATGGATTCGCTGGTACGTGTGCCTTTTACCAAGCAAGGCATGGGCGCTGATGCAGCGCTCTCGACCATTCCGCTGGCAGGAGATTTGGCTGGATTGGCTTTGACCAGCTATGCTTTTATATTAGGTCGGCAGTTGGGCGTCCCTGCGCATAAGATGACGCCAGCGGTTAGATTGGCACTGATTGATATGGTCGTGGGTATCGTACCGGGCATTGGCACGTTGCTTGATATCTTTATTCGTCCCAGTCGCAAAACCTTGACCATCGTCCATGAGCATCTACACGATGAGTATGGCATCACGGAAACGATGCATATGGATCGACCGTTTTTGCATCAGTCATTAGAAGATAAGCAGCAGCAAAGCCGCTTTGCTTTCTTTTGGCGTAATCCAGTCGTTGCATGGTTGTATCTACATATTCCCGATATGCTCGGCTTACTCGTCATTGTAGTGATTGGCTGGGGACTGTGGGCAATGATTGGCTGGCTGGTAAGTCTGTTTGGCAACACAACTGATTTTGGTTAAAGCTCCACAAGCCTAAAAAAGGCGGCAAATATCTATAATATTTGCCGCCTTTTTTATTGCATGCTTTTTTAGTGTCTATTTATTAATGCTAGTTTTTTTGCCATCGTTATTCTGTAATGACTTCCGCTTCAGCACTGACCGCATCAAAGCTGGTAACTTTATTATTACGAATAAAATCAATACTACCACCACCCGCATGACTGACCAGCTGAATACTACCATCGCTTGAGCGGTAAGTCGGGTTATTGCCTTGACCCTCTGGCGCGCTTAGGGTCATTTTTGGTTTGTTGGGTAGGGTGACGATAGCATTGAGCACACCTGCTGCCGAGGTCTCAAAAACGACAGATAACGATTCACCTGCCGCGCTTTTATAGCGAACATCAGTGATTTGAGCGCCCTTGATGGCTTGCTCTGGATTGGGCGCAACAGCCGCGTTGTTTGCTGCGCTATCCGTTGGCTCAAGATCTTTCTCAAGCTCGTTTAAGCTGACATCTTGCGCTGAGTCTACAGTAGTCTCAGCGGCATTTGCCTCTCTATCCGTCACTTCAGGTACATTGATGTTAGAGGTCACGGGCGTTGTTTGTACTGCTGCATTAGTGGTTGTCTCGTTATCTGTCTCAGACTCCGGTGATTTTTCACAAGCAGTGACTAAAAACATACTCAAAAAAATAACAGGCAGTACACGAAGATAGCGCGTAGGCTTGGTTGGCGTAAATAGATGGGTTTTCATAAGCAGATGACTATTGGTAAAGAGAGGGTTATTTAAGCACAGTAAAGGGTAAGGAACAATCTACCATTGGTGACCATTGATTAAGTATTGACGGTAATGATAATTTTGCGATTGCCACCATACGTTTCAAGATGGTCTCGATGTTCACATAAATAAATGCCTTGCCACGTTCCTAGTCCTAGCGCCCCATTTACCAGCGGCACAGTCAAACTTACGCCAAACAGCATGCTTTTAAAATGCGCTGGTAGGTCATCCGAACCTTCTAAGATGTGGCGATATTCCGGTTGATCGGCTGGCGCGATTTTGTTCAGCCAGTCTTCGGTATCTAGTCTGACATCCGGGTCAGCATCTTCGTTGATGGCTAGGCTTGCGGAGGTATGTTGTAAAAATAGATGCATCAACCCTGCTTTAGCCGAATTCGGTAAGAGCTGACTAATGGCCTCTTCAATCAGCGGCGTTATGATGTGAATGCCGCGCGCGTAGGCAGGAAGGGTTAGGGTGGTTTGTTGATAAGCCATTGGCAGGTCTCACTTTATTTTTAATATATCAGCTGTCGTTCCGCTCTCTTGATATACGTCATCCAAATAGCGACGGCTGGCAAGAAGCTTATCGACGACGCCACTTTGACTTTGGGTATTGAGCTTTTGTGCAAAGTCCAAAATAGAGCGCAATTGTTCCAATACCATGGTGTAGCTGGTCGCTGCTTTATCACTATCAATAATGACGGTTTTTGCATAGTTTGCATCAAGGCTGAGATAGTCATCAATCAATTCAGGAATCCGAGTTTCTATTAATTTATTGAGAGTAAATAATTGTGATTCGGTTATTTGCTGATGATGGGTGCCTTCATACTGTTGACCAATATCGTCCATGATTGCTCGAAAAGCGGACGGTACGCGCTCATCATACAGCCGTTTTATAAAAGGATGCTGCGATGAGAAGTTAATAACGGCAAGTCCATTCGCGACCTCACTTGTAGCCATTTTAGTATTATTCTCTAATGAGGCCTTGGTCGCGGACGCCAGATACTCGCGATGGCGCTGTGTTGAATCAATTTGCAACTGTCGAGACTTTTCTTTCATCACAAAGAATATCGGCACAATAAGGATCAGGCTTAGCAAAATCAGTAAACTAAAAAAAGACATGTTTAGACTCTGTCGTGATAAAAACGATGATGATAAGAGTATCGCTATATTTAAAATATTTCTATATTACAACATAACACATTTGTGCTATTTTACCTGAAGGTACAACACTAGTCGGCAAGTATTACTCTATTTATTAGCGATGCGATTAATAAATAATAATTGATAAGTAGTTAAGGATGATAATGGATAATGACACAATTACGAAAAGTCAGCTAGCGGCTTATAAGCCAACCATTGCTTATGTCGGTACTTCTTGGGCAGTGATGCTGGTAGGCGTATTGGCTTATCTGCTGGGATTATGGAATGCACAAAGTATGCTACTTAATGAGAAAGGCTACTACTTTGCCGTTTTGGCACTTGGGCTATATTCAGCGATTAGTCTACAAAAAACGATTCGTGATCGCGCTGAGGGTATTCCAACCACCAACTTATACTATTTAATAAGTTGGGCGGCGCTAGCGGTATCGATTTTTCTTATTGCCGTTGGGCTCATGAATGCAGGGGGTTTGAGCTTAAGTGAAAAAGGCTTTTATATGATGGCATTTACTATGAGTCTATTTGCAGCGGTGACGATTCAAAAAAACACTCGAGATGAAGCGCAAATTCGTACGCTTATTGCCCCAACGTTAAACGTAGATAGTGATAGTACGGCGCGAATATCTAATCAACACTCTAATACATCAGAGTCCGGCAAATCATTGTTTGGTGCGGTTAAGTCAAGAATGGACAGTAGTGATAAAGACAGCTAAACAAAATAGGTAAAAAGTATAGCTAAATTTGTTCGCTATGCTCAAATTGCTTAAATGAGCGGCGTCTGCAAGCGTGTACGATTTGGCGACAGGCGCGCAAGCATCGCTGTCGATAAGGGTGGAAACGACCCTAACATCATATCTGCCAAGGCCTCAGCGCATATGGGTGCCAGTGCATAACCCTTAGCACCCATCGCACTCATAAGCCACATCCGTTTGCTTTGGGCTAACTGTCCAACGATTGGATGATAATCAGGCGTTTGGGTGCGAATGCCCGCTCGTCCTTGCCAAAGCAAAGTATCTGATGGAATAATGGACGCGAGTTCAGGTATGGCAGTGATTAGTTTTTCACGGCTAATACTGTGTTCTTCATGACGAATATCCGTGGCTGTGTCATCGCGTATAAAGCTAGCCCCCAGTAATAAATGCGGTGCACCTGTTATTACCTTATTTAATTGTTCATCACCCGTTTGCCCGGTAAATGAGGCGCAGTAACCGCTATATTTCAAAGGTATTTTGGGTAGCTTCGCGTACTGCTCAGCGGTTGGGACAAACCACGAGAGCTGACCGCGAATTTTACGGCAATCAAAAATACGCTTGTCCAGCGTATGGCTTTCATAAGCTGCGCAAATGACGACATTATCAGCGGTAATAGAGAGCAAACCTTTATCTTGGTTAATGCCCTCAATACAAACATGCTCCTGCGCTTCGCTAATACTATTAACGTCTAATTGTTGAAAACGGATGAGCGGATGCATGAGTATGATATTTTTTAAAGCCTGCGGATTGACTAAGCCAGACTGGGGCAAATACAAGTTCTCTGATAAATTCTGCACTTTTAAGCCGCTCGCGTTTTGTGCCTGTTCACAGGAAAGTGTGGTTGCCATATCGTCAGGATAATCAGCGATTTGCTCTGTACCGATATTGGCTTTGATTAACAAATCAAGCGCGCCAGTTGGCTCAATTATCGGTGCTATGCCTTCTTTCTCAGCCCTGGTATTAAATAGGCGATAGAGCCGACTGCTGTAGAGATAGCCTATGCTATGCAGATGCTCGTCGACATGATGAAGCGGTGTCATTTTGGGCGCGAGTAGGGCGCGTGGGTTACCTGAAGCACCCGCTAAAGGCGCTGATTTATCTAGCAAGCTGACTTGAATGCCGCGATTGGCCAGTGACCAAGCCGTTAGCAGCCCAGAGACGCCTGCACCAATAACGACGGTATGGCTCTGCTCACGCTCGCTAGGCAGCGCAGCATTACCATTTATACTATGGTTATCATCTGCGAGCTTAGGATCACTCATGACTGCCGTTAGCATTTCGCGTTTACGGCCAAAGCCCTTTACTTTTTTAATCTGAAAGCCGCACTCTTGCAATGCACGTTTGACGATACCGGCACAGCTATAGGTAGCGGCGGTAGTCATTGGTCGTGATAAACGCTGCATTTGTGCAAAGATAGCGTCAGCCCATAAGCTGCTATTGCAAGAAGGGGCAAAGCCGTCTAAAAACCAAGCATCGATGTAGGGCGTAGGCTTAAGGGATGTATCTACTGCTAATTTGCCCAAGCTATCGGCCGCATCGCCAAGCCATATATCAACGGTCAGATTATCCTCAAAAAACTTCAAACGATGACAGCCCGCGATAAGGGGTGGGTATGCCGTTAGTAGAGGCTCAATGAATTCGGTAAGCTCAGGCGCGCGCTGCCCCCACAAGGTGAGTATCTGCGTTAAATCTGCAAGGGGAATAGGATATTTTTCTGTCGTTATAAAATGCAGGCGAGCAGTGGCTAAGTGTGGCTGCTTATCACGCAGCTGTCGCCATAGTTGCCAAGTCGCTAAAAGATTCAGTCCTGTCCCAAAGCCTAACTCAGCGATTGTAAAGCATTGCTTTGGGGCAAGGTTTGCGAGGCGCGCGGGCAGTTGGTTGTGCGCTAAAAACACGTGGCGCGACTCTGCTAGACCATCGGCGTGTGAGAAGTAGACATCACCAAACTCGCCTGATACCGGCACTCTATTGCCCGTATCATCCGTTTGCCAATCGATGTTGGCAGGCGTAATAATATTGGGCTGTTCAGCATTTTTAATTTGAGCGTTAGACATGGCAAAGTTCTTAGGAGCGTTTTTAGCTATAGTGAGTGAGGAATAATATCGACACATCAGGCACTGCTGATATCCATTTTTCTTGCTTGCTGTGCCCGCGTAGACAGAGGCGACAAAAAATTGATATCAGCAATACCATCGCGTTTTAGAATAGTTTGACTATATGTCAACCATAATATCACGACAGCATCCACCTCACTGACCATACTCATGTATAGCTTGCACTCGGTTTCATTGTATTGATATTATTTTGGATTGACGATATATGGGAAGCATCAGAGAAATTTAAGTCCATCAAATGCCGTTAAGTGCCGTTAAGTATAGATATGCAGCTATTACCAGCGTTCACGGCGCACAAATACTAACCAAGACACAAAAATACCTACCAATAAGCTGATCAATACCGTGAACGCGCCATATAAAAACAGCTGACCTTTACTCTCATAAACCAACACATTGGCTTGGGTCTGCAAGTCATTGACCTGTCGTTGTAGTTGGGCATTGCGACTGAGCAGCTCTTGATTGGCAGCGTTTAGCGCCTTGTTGGAAGGTTGCAACTGTGCTGCCAAGGTATTATTAATATCAAGGCTTGAATTAGGATTCATTGCTGGCGTGGTAGCCGCTTGTCCATCTAACGGCGCTGTAGCTAACGGATCTGTCGTAGCGGTATTCACATTTGTGACCGTTGGCGCAGCGTACGCTGTCATTGCTGACATAGCCGTGATTAGCATGACGCTAGCAAGACTGCGTTGATAGTAGCGGTTTTTTGACCAGGATACGCACTGATTCACGATTTGACTACTTTGTCTGAGGCGCTATCATCTGGCTTGGGCAATGTATGGATAAAGGGTCTAATGTCGACGTGACTGTACACACCATCGCGAAGATAGGGCTCAGCGTTTGCCCATGTTTGTGCTGCCTCAAGTGAGTCAAAGTCAGCGATGATTAAGCTGCCTGACATCTCGCTTTTACCATGCTCAATAGGGGTCGGACCTGCGATAATTAACCGTTGTTCGCGGTCTAATGCTTGCAGACGCTCGACGTGCTCAGCACGGGTGATCTGCCGTTGTGCGCTGCTATTAGCAACGTCATGACCAATAATGGCGAATAAAGACATAATAATTCCTTAATAAACAGTAATAATAAACCGTACCATCGTTACTGATTAATCATTATCAATATTAGAATTTAGCAGTAATCAGTTATTATAAGATAATAAACTTGCATACCAAATGGCGAGTGTTGGACTATTCTTATGCTTACTTATCTAGCGACTATTTACCTAACCAGTGCTTATTTAGCCGCTTTATCGGTCAGCGCTGGATTGATATATTTTTTTAATACTGCAAACTGCGCGACCACGAACACCAACATAATGGGAATCCAGCCGTAAGTTTTGAAGTTAATCCAAGCCTCATCTGACATGGTAAATGCCGTGATATAATGTAGTACACCCATCATGGCAAAAAACAGCGCCCAAGCGACGGTTAGCTTCTTCCAACCACTGAGCGTAAGGGTAAAGACCTCTTTCATGGCCAACTGCATCAACGGCTTGTTAATAGCGGCACTGACAAATAACGTCAAGGCAAAGATGCCGTTAATAATCGGTGACTTCCAGCGCAAGTAAATGTCATCGCGTAGCAACAGCGTGCCGCCACAGAATACGATGGTCAATAATAAAACCACCCATTGCTGCTTATCAAATTTACCTTTTTGGCGAATAAAGTGAATAGCATAGACAACAATCGTGGCAATCAGTAAAGCGCCTGCTGCCGCCAAAATACCTTGGGTACGGGCGACAATAAAAAAAGCAATTAAGGGAATAAAGTCTAATAGGGCTTTCATAGCGTGTGGCATGTCCAACAAAACGTATAGGGTAGTTTACACGTCTACTGCACCAAAAAAAAGCAATCAACACGATAATCGTTTTATATGACCTGCCTTTGCCATTTTCTTGCATTTTATTGATACCATACTCATGATCATTACCATATTCAAAACCTTAAGGCTATTTTTATGAAAATCGATTTACATTGTCACAGTACTTGCTCTGATGGCACCTATGCGCCAACGGAAGTGGTGCAGCGTGCCCATGCGGCTGGTGTCGATGTATTGGCATTGACAGACCACGATACCCTAGCCGGCATCGATGAGGCGAGGGCAACTGCCACGGGCTGCGGCATGACGCTTATTAACGGCGTTGAAATCAGCTGTGAGCATACGCTGAGCGGTGGTTATGGCAAAAATAAATCTACCAACAAGATCATTCATGTGCTGGGATTGGATTTTACCGATTTTGATAAAATGCACGCAACATTGCAGCAATTACAAGACAGTCGTGCGACTCGTGGTCAGCGTATCGCCGAAAAGCTCAGTACGCTGCTAGAGATTGATTTTGATACGCTATGGCAAGCGATACTGGATAAAGCTGGCGGCAATCCACAAGCGGTTGGACGCGCGCATATTGGTCAAGTGCTGTTTGAGCGCGGTGACGTAAAGACGGTACAAAAAGCCTTTGATAAGTATTTGGCGGACAATAAACCCGCTTATGTGGCAATCGAGGCATTGACGATGCAGCATGGGATTGAGCTGATCCATGCGTGCGGCGGCAAAGCAGTCCTAGCGCACCCAACGCGCTATCAGCTCTCGGCGACGCGAGTACGTAAGCTTATCGAAGAGTTCGCTCAGTTGGGCGGCGATGCTTGTGAGCTGCCTGCCAATAGTGAGCCGATTAGTACTCGTAGAATGGTGGATCGCAGCATAGCCGAGCACCAGCTCGTTACCTCGATAGGGAGTGACTTCCATGGTAGTAATATGCCGTGGCGACGTATAGGTGATGTACCAGTATTGCACCCTGAACAGCAAGGTATTTGGCAGTCTTTTGCGACTTTGTCTTAATTTAAAAATCGTTATAAATAATCGATAAGTATGATTCAACTACTTGATCAACAAATGATTATTTTTTAAACTGAACCCTCATTTTATGAGGATATACCCTAGTATATTAGCCAGTACAGCAACGCTATAAATAAAGTAAAAATTATCAGACTAAACGCGCTATTCAGAGTAAGCTTAAGGCAAAGAGAACTGTTTTTTAATTTGAGCTTACTAACTTTATACTATCTGCGGTAGCCCAATTATGGCTGTAAAGATATCTCATCTAGGCTATAAAAGACTCTCCCGAGTTATTTTTGAATGGCAGGCGGCCGATAGGGCGTCGCTGCTGGCCTTATTTATGGTGATAGAAATCTCCACCCATTGGCTGTGGTGCTTGATGGTCTGGTGCTTTCGAGATGCGCTCGATGATTATGTCAATATCCCTCTGTTATATCCATTATGGTTGGGAGTGACAGTAATGGGGTTGTTTTTTTGGTGGCTGACCGGCTACTTATCTCGTACTAGAGACAACTGTAAAGACTTGAGTAAATGGCAAATTATGTTAATTGTGCCTTATACCCTTTATATTGCTGTGGTCGTCGTGATGATAGGCTACAGCAGTTTGTTTGCAGGAGTATCGTTGGTTGGCGGCGCCATGTTAGGCATGGTGCTGATCAAGCGGCGTTATGCGTGGCGGGTGTTTTTGCTGCAGGTTTTACTGATTTTGTTGGCTATTGTAGCGCCTTATTTCGGTATCGATTTGCCCAATTTGCGCCAGTTAACAGTGATCTACCCCATTCTTGATAGCCCAAGTTATCTAACTTATAACGAAGTCATGGCGGTCGAGAACATGGTTGCCGCTGCCATCTTTAAAAATACAGCGCTAGGCTGGGACAGTGTTAGTGCCTTACAACAATCGTCAACGCTCTTTTGGCGCTCAACTCATGTGTATTTAGCCCTGCCCAAAGCCGTTTTTATCGTATATATGTTTCGTACCCTGTTATTGATATTGGATGATAGTAAAAGCGAGATCTTGTTACATGCCAATCAAGACGAGTTAACCAAGCTCAAAAACCGCCGTTATGGCCTGACACAAATGCAGCAGGCGCTCATGACAGTGGACGAGGATCAAGATTTTAGTGTCATTTTATTGGATTTAGATTGGTTTAAAGAGGTCAATGACAATTATGGACACGATATCGGTGATCAGGTTTTGTTTGAGGTGGCGCAGACGTTATTACAGTCTTTGACAGAGGAGGCGATCGTCAGTCGCTATGGTGGTGAGGAGTTTTTGATTGTGCTGCCAGATACGGCTCATAAAGAAGCGATGGCTATCGCTGAGACCCTGCGAGATAATATTAGTAGTCATGTGGTACAAACCTGTAATAAGCCAAGTTTTCAAGTCACCGCCAGTCTAGGGTTATATACGTTTAGCGCGGCAGAACGAGATCGTATTAAGCAAGAATTTGCAGAGGCGACAACGCAGGTAACCCCTCAAAATCGTCATACAGTACCGTTATTTAGGTTGAGAAGTACCAAAACAGTGCAGGCGACAGAGGCACAACTTTTACCGGATCGCGTTTGTCAATGCCTCATCAACCTAGCTGATGAAGCTCTCTATGTAGCCAAAGCACGTAATCGCAATCAGGTCGTAAGCGCTAATGAGCTGATTGACGTACAGGCTATGACGCGGCCGAGTTATCAGGTTTAAGCGGTCTTTATAATCGTTTTAAGCGCTCTGTAAGTTCTGTACTAGACTTGCCAATACGCTAGTGGCAAAGCTTCCTGTAGTTAGGGTGAAATCTAACACCAAAGTCTGCTCATCCATCCAGCGCCATGTTAATGCTTCTATCGGCAAACGTAGCGCTCGCCTTTGCGCTTTAATTTCACGTTGCTCCAGACCTGTTGCCAGTTGTAATAATAAAACACTGTGCTGAACGGTATCGTTTTCGATGTCAGCCGCTGCGCTGGTCACCTTGTCGTTGCTTGTACCCCACATCACTGCGGTTGGATGAATATCGCCACTAGCAAGGCGCGCGCGTAATGTATCGTCCAGCTGCTCAGCGGCAAATATAGATCCTGATCCATCAAGATTGAACACTTCACCTGCCAGCCCTGTATTCCAACTGCTATCCCGTACCCGCGCTGCTAAGATTTCATTAAATATCAAGCTACGCGCAGCAGACAATTCCATGCTGTTTTGCTCGCGCGGTGATTTTTTACGTTTGCTCTTTTTTGGCTGTGGTCTATTATCTGGCGCTGGACGCGCAAACAGCGACAATGCTTCTCTAATATTATTACCATTCCATCCAAAACGCTGTGGACCAAAATAATTGGGCACGCCCGTTATGCTTATATGGGCTAAATGCTGTTCTACAGACGACTTATCGTCGTTTTCCAATTCAATATCTCGCAAGGTGATAATAAATTGATTGGCCCTATGTGTACCGCGATTAAGCTTTTTATTGTGCCAATGTTGGGCAAGTATAGTGACAGACTCGTTGTCGCTGATATCTACAGGTGCAAACTCAGACTCTGGCAATTGCTTTTTTGGTATTCGTAGGCTAAACCACTGCGTCGTCAGCGCATGACGGTCTTTGAGTCCTGAGTAACCGACATCACGTAAGGGAATCTCTGCCCACTCTGACAGTAATTTAGCCAGATAGGCCGTATTTATCCCTGACTTCTCTATATGTAGCCATAGATGCTCACCCTCGCCTGTAAACTCTAACGGCAATATTTCATTGACGACGAAATCTGTATTATGTGTCTTGTAAGTCGCTTGTTTGATAGGTGGCAAGTTTGGCTGTGGTAATTGCGCAGTATCCGTCGCGGCTTCGATATCGACACTAGTGATATCAAGCTGTTCATTATTAGATGGCTTACTGTCTGAGTCAGGTTGAGAAGTAGAATTAACGGTCATTTCGTTCTGGTTGTCTTGATTTTGAGAAGTCATAAAGTTATCTTTTATTTTAATGATAGGTTTTAGATTGGGAGAGTAAAGCGACGTATTAAAGACTAGCAAAAGGATTCGGAAGGTTAGTGAAGGTTAAAAAGTTACGTTTTGCAACGCAGTAAACATACAAATAAACAGCGTACGCTAACTGGGCTTGCTACTATCAATGAATCTGCTTTTTTAAATATAGTAATTCTTAGGGCGTGTCCTCATTTTAAAAATGGTGATAAAAATGAGATAAATTGCAGTCAAACAAGGAAAATAGCGCAGATAATATCGGGATATTAACCAGCTATTTAACGATGTTTGGCAAAATTTAGCCATTTTTAGCCCGTTTAGATATGATCAATTGAATTGAGGACACGCCCTAGTAAACCTGTATTTTTTAAAGTGTATCGAATATCTCAAACGCGTTTTATTCAGTAAACAATTATAACTGTTAAGGATGACCTATGAGCCAAGTTAGTGATAACCAAGCCAATAATAAAATCGCTGCCAAAAATCTAGTGACTATTAATAAGTCTGACATCCCAAGTGGCGGCATGAAGTCATATAAGCAAAAAGACGATAGTATCATTTTAATCACCCGTGATGAGGATGAGTTTTTTGCTTTTGATGGCAAATGCCCTCATGTTGGTGCAGATCTCGGTGACGGTATGCGCTGTGGCAATCGCGTGGTCTGTCCTTGGCACCATGGCAGTTTTGACAGTCGCGATGGCTCGCTCTTAGAGCCTGTTGCTATGCGCGGCCTGACTCAATATGAGCTGACAGATGAGGGCGATAGCCTAATTGTCAATCCCTCAGCGAAGATAGATAATAGTGTTGCTAATGATAAAATGACAGATACGCATACCATTATTGTTGGGGGCGGTGGCGCAGGCTTTATGACCGCCAATCAGTTGCGTCATACAGGTTATGGCGGCAAGATTACCTTAATCAGTAAAGATGATACAGCCCCTTACAACCGTCCTCTATTGTCGAAAGCATTTTTAGCTGGAAAAATGGAAGAGAAATATCTGATGCTTGGCGGCAGCGAGTGGGCCAGTAAAAATAATATCGAGCTACGCTTAAACCAAACCGTCAGCGAAGTATTACCCAATGAACGCACTATCGTGATGGAAGACGAGAGTGGCAATAGTGAGCAGCACACAGCAGACTTCTTAGTCGTCGCGACAGGTGCTGAGCCTAAGATACCACCTTTTAAAGGTGCTGAGCTGGATGGTGTCTATACGCTACGCAGTATGGATGATGCCAAAGACATCAAAGCTGCCAGTGATAACAAGCACGTCGTCATTGTAGGTACGGGCTTTATCGGAATGGAAGCAGCGTCTGCTTTAATGGAGGCGGAGAAGGCAGCATCTGTCACCGTTATTGGGCGCAGCCGCCGCGTCATGAGCAATATCGTCTCTAAAACGGTGAGTAATGCGCTCATCAAACTCCACGAAGAAAAAGGGGTGAAGTTCGCATTTGGTGCGGGTGTTGATGAAATCAATGGAGAAGGTAGTAAAGTCAGCGGTGTAAAACTGTCAGATGGCAGTACGATTGCAGCAGATGTTGTCATTTTAGGTACTGGCGTAGCACCACGTACCGAGCTATTAAATGAGGTGAACGCTCCAGATGGCGTCCAAGTGGATGAGCATCTACAACTGCGTGATGGCGTCTATGCGTTGGGTGATATTGCCAAAGCGACCAACCAAATGGGACGTATGCGTATTGAGCATTGGCGGGTGGCTCTGCAACATGGCATCGTGACGGCAGCAGCTATCTTAAATCAAGACAATGTCAACTCGCTAGAGGAACGTATCCCTTTCTTTTGGACGGCACAATATGGCAAAAGCCTACGCTATAGCGGACACGCTGCTTCGCCAGATAGTAAAATCTTGTTTGGCTCGCCAGATACGCTAGATTATATCGAATATTACTTTGATGACGATGGGGAAGATACGCGTGCGAGTGCTGCTAGCACGTTAGGGCGTGATAAAGAGCTGGTCGCCTTTTCTGAGCTACTCCGCCGTGGTCATGCGCCAACGCGCGCGCAAATTAATGCAGGATTTAATCTCATTGAGCAAGCGCAGGCATTATCACGCTAGCATTTAGAAGGTTTTAGGGTTTACTATAAAGGCTGGCCTATTGATTTGGGTCAGCCTTTTATATTATGTTGACGGAAAAGGACGACCAGTTTCATGAATAAAGAACAGATAAATAAAGAACAGACAGGCAAAAACCACTTGAATAGAGAATCAGTATTTTTACGACAAGCAGAAGCGGATGATATTGACGCACTCGAACAGTTACTAAACCGTTGCTATCGGCAGACGGAAGGCTGGACCAATGAAGCGGATTTAGTCGGTGGTATTCGTATCACTCAAGCTGAGCTGGCAAGCACCATTGCCAATCCAAAACACTATCTGTTCGTGTACCCAAAAACCATAACGGGCGAACGCGATGGAGAGGAGACTGGTGAGCTATTGGGTTGTATTGCGGTCGATATAAAAGTTAATGCTGATACAAATAAGAGCGACCTTAATAGCACTGACAGTAAGAATAAAGCGTATATCGGCATGTTTGCGGTACATCCACAGCTGCAAGGGCAGGGCGTGGGTAATATAATTCTACAAGCGGCAGAGACTTTCGCAGGAAGACATTTGTCATCAAGTGATCAGCAAAATAATCAGCAGCCAAGTCGTCTGACCATGTCTATATTGAGCCATCGCCCTGAGCTATTGGCTTATTATCAGCGCCGTGGCTATCAGCTAAACGGTAATAAAATGCCGTTTCCAGACGATGGTAATAATGGCGAGCCCAAACGTCAGGACTTAGAGTTATTAGAACTGGAGAAAATTGTTAACGCATAAAAGTGGGTTTTATCCATCTCAAACTTGAGCTAACCCCAAAAATGCCCAAAGGTCATAAACAAGCCAATACTTAGCAGAATAAATGCCACGATAATTAAACGCTTAAACCAGTTGAAAGCAGGCAAGCGCGTGGCATTGTCATCAGACATTAAGTAAGCAAACAGGCATAATAAGCTTGCTGCTAATGTCATAATCCCTAAGCCTATGGGTAATATATAAAGGTAGATTTGCCACACAGCCATCTCGCAACTATTATTGATACTATCATCATAACAGCATCGATAATGGACTGTCTGTATGCGGCATACTTTAATCTTTCCATCTTATCGAAATGTATAATGAGTGAAAAGTAATATCGATAAATCGTGCACTGCTCATATCAATTTTTCTTGCTTGCTGTGCCTGTACAGACAGAGGCTACAAGAAATCAATATCAGCAATAGCGTCGCATTTTTAGCCCATTTAGATGACTATCGAGTGAATTGAAGACACGCCCTAGGATATTTTGACTATAAAAACCACTCACGAATAAAATTGACTTTATTTTCTAAAATTAAGTTGGGTTTATAGAAAGGAATCTGTATAATTAAGCAACATTATAGATACATTGAGAACGATATGAAAAACCTAAAAAAACTCGCGCTGATACTACTTCTCACGCCATTATTCGCGGCTTGCTCTAGTGGTCCTTCTGAAAGCGATGTAGAGGCACTTATCCAAGCTCAGTATGATAAGGCCAACAGTATGATGGATGATGCTATGGCAAATGCGGGCAATGATGAGATGGCAAAAGCTGTGAGCGGCATGATGGAAGGGATGATGCCAACGCTTGAAAAAGTAGAAAACGTAAGCTGCGATACTACCGAAGGTGACAACACTTATTTGTGCACTGCTGACGTCACGCAAACGATTGGTGGTAAAAGCCGTACAGATAGTGGTACCTTTAAAGTTAATGATGTTAATGGCACTTGGGTATTGACTCAATAGCGGCTTATAAAGCTGTTAAAAGTAATGATATAAACAGGGCGCTTAAGTAGCGCCTTTTTTTGTACTTAACAATAGCTGATGAGTGGTTTATATTGTTCTATAAGACCTATGATAATAAAAAATAAGCGAATAAGGATTATCCGATGACTAGCAATATTCTATCTAAAGGCTTGTTTAAAAGAGGATTCAGAGCAACGACGATAATGACCGGTGCGCTTGTTTTTATGTCAACATTGCCAGCTTTGGCTCAAACCTCAAATCAGCACTATCAGATTCAGGATTTTTCTGACGATTACTATGCGGTTATTCAGACTAGCGCCGATGAGGATAGTGAAGAAAACACTAGTATAAATATTATAGATGCCAAAACCAAGCAAACCCTTATCAGCCAGCCAACTGATATTGATATAGAGTATGAGCTGAGCAATAGTGAAGCGTACCAACTAGGCAACAAGGTTAGCGCTAATATTGCCAATAGGCATTATGGCGAACATAGCGTACTCATATACGATGACTTTAATTTTGATAATAAAAAAGACTTGGCACTGCAAGATGGTCGCTACGGCTGTTACGGCGGGCCTTCTTATCAGGTTTATCTCAAGCAAGGGAGCAGGTTCGTGCTTAGCGAAGGTTTTACTGAACTAGCGCAAGGCTATTGCGGATTTTTTGGCATAGATAAAGACAGTAAAACCTTAAACACGATGACTAAGAGTGGCGCAGCATGGCATCAGTTTAAAGAGTTTAAGGTCATCAATAATAAGCCAGTAGCGGTGCGTATTATTGAGGAAGAATATAACTCAAGAAGCCTGCTATCTATTACTGAAAGCAAAAGGGTCAATGGCAAAATGAAGGTCGAGAATTATGAAATGCTACCGCAATATGATGATCAGAATGCAGCGGGCACACTACCTTATATTTATACCCTTATTATAGATAATGGCAAAAAACTGGTGATTGATAGTCAGTATAAAGATGGCAGCGAGCAATTATATTATGCTTTTGCAAATAAAGAAGACAGAATTGAGCTGCTTTATGAAGGACAGTTTGACTATGATAAAACAACGAAGACACTGAGCTTCACCAACAGACCTGTGCTCTATAAAATCAATAACCAAGGCATCACGGTAAAGCTACCTAACCAGACAGTGCTGTTAAAGTCGCAACCTAATAGTGTGCAAGGCAATTTGGATGAAGTTACTCATTTCAAAAATGTAAGGGTGAGATAAAGAATATCGAAATAATTCGTTAAAGTGAGAGATAGTGGGAGTTTCCTAAAAACTGTGTAACTGCTTATAATCCATTAACCGGAGAATAAGCAATGACTACTCAATCTGACATTAAAAAACTGGCCGAGCAAATGGCTGGTAGCATGAACAGCTTCGATGACATCAAAGACTTCCAAAAGCAGCTCATGCAATCGTTTATTGATACCGCCCTAGAAGCTGA